>DASXHS010000068.1:0-4627 GCA_036488345.1 Candidatus Udaeobacter sp. | reverse complement strand
GCGAGCTCCGGGGGCATAACTCGCAATGACCTCGCTCGCAGTCTTGCCCTTGGTGTCCTCATCTAAAGGGCGATTCGTCGCATCGACGAGAATACGCCCGTTCCAGTCAGAAACCTCGGCGAGTGCTTGCTTTGCTTGATGCCAGCGAACACACAAAATCACGATGTCCTGCTTCGCCGCCTCTTTCACGGTGCCCGCTCTGGCATTCGGGCCAATACTGCGAGCGAGTTCGATCAACGAGTCCGGTCCTCTACTGTTACTGAGAACTACCTCGTGTCCATGCCGGACAAAATGCTTGGCGTATATCTGCGCTACCTCTCCTGCTCCAATAAATCCGAATTTCATATGCGATTTCTCCTTTTCTTCGGTTTAGTAACTATAAAAGTATCTAATCAGATCAAAAAAATAGCTAACCTGTCCGGCGCCTGATTTTTGACACTACGTCCGCCAATGTCGTCCGCCTCAGATCACTCTCGACGGCCTTCTGAGTGCCAACCAGCACCTCGCCCATGACTTCCTTGATGTTACAACTCACCATACAGCCCTTGCTTTTGGCATAGGTGTGGATGGCAAAAGCACTTGGAGGGCTGACCGCAGAGTAGATGTCTAAGAGGGAAATACTCTTTGGGCTTCTAGCCAGGTCATAGCCACCGGATTTACCCACGGTGGTTTTGACCAGCTTCGCCTTGGAGAGTTTGACAAGGATTCTCTTAACGAAAACCGGGTTCGCATTCACGCTGCCTGCCAGAACTTCCGACGTAAAGGTCGTCTCGTAATTTGCGATTGCCGCCAGCACATGAACAGCAATCGAAAACTGAGTATTTACGGAAGCCATTATTAGATACTATATTAGTATCCGTATAGGATGCAAGAAAAATAATCAGAAAACGCAGAGAAACATAACGGCATGGCCGGCATTCTTTCGTCCGTCGAGGCGGGGACCGGCGTCGCCATTGGTGCGGACATTTTTGGTTACAGCTTTGGAAACCGCCTGAAACGCGTGCGCCTCATCCCTGAGCCCAAGCCAATCTCGATCGGCATCGCCGCGCCAAAGGGACGACTTAGTCCAGCGGCCGAGAAATTTTGGAAATGCGCGAAAGAAGCCGCCGCTAAAAAATAGTGGTCTTGGAATGACCTAACGGATCGACGTCTCTTTGGTACCGCAAGCTTAGGATTTCCCCACGGATTTTGCTGCGGCGCGAATCACGTCGAGCACGCGTTCCGGTTGCGAGAGCATCGGCACGTGGCTGCTGTCGAACTCGTAGGTGGTCGCACCCATGCGCTTTGCCATAGCGCGTTCCAGATCGGGATGCACGGTTTGGTCTTTCTTACCGACGATGTACCAGCTCGGCTTTGACTTCCAGGCGGTGCCTCCGGCTTTCGCCCCAAACAGATCGGGTTTCGGCACGCCCTGGGTCGCCCAAACGAGCTTCTGCTCCTGCTCCGAAAGGTCTCCGCAGAAATACTTCGTGCCCTCCGGACGCAGCCAGATACGTCCATCCACGACTTCTATGTGGGAGAAAACGTCGGTCGTTGGGAAGTTGGACTGCTGCGTCTGAGACGATTCGTCGGCGTCCGGAGCGAGCGCGCAAATGTAAACCAGCCCGACAACGCGGTCGTCGGTTCCGGCGCCGGTGATGACGGTTCCGCCGTAGGAGTGGCCGACGAGGATAACCGGGCTGCTAACCCGGCCGATTGTTGCTTTCGTTACGGCGACGTCCTCTGCCGTTGAGTTGAGGCCGTACTGCGCCGCAATACACTCGTACCCCTCGGCTTGAAGCGTCGGGATCAACTTGCTGAAGCACGAACCATCGGCCCAGAGTCCGTGTGCGAATACGATGCTTGGTTTCATTGCCATATTTGTCTCTTTCTACTTGTTTTTAGTTAGGTTAATTGAAATCCAATAGAACCTTGCCACCACGCTCGGCGTGTTCGATTGCTTCTTTGATTTGGGACGGTTTGTATGTTGTGGTGACTGGCAAATTTAATTTGCCGGAAGCGACTACTTTTGTTCCTTCAGTCAGTGCTCCTCGCATTTTTGGGAGATACTCTTCGTAATACATCCAGAAGCCGTGGATGTTTAATCGCTTGCCAATGAGATCGCCTTGCGGCACGTGAATCGGCAAACGGCTCAGCTGCGCATAGACGACGAGATGAGCTCCCGGAGAGAGCACATTGGCAATCGTCGCTGTCGCGGGGCCACCTACGGCATCAAGACCCAAACGTATTGGCATTCCGCCGGTCGCCGCCAGAATTTGCTTTGGGAGTTCCGGCGATTCGACTCCGACGAAATCAACACCCAGCTTTTCAATTTCCGGGATGAGCTCGGGCCGTCTCACGACGCCTGCGATCTTGAGTTTTCTCGATTTTGCGATCGCGATCAGGCATCGTGCGACTTGGGCGTTTGCTGCGTTTAACACAATCCAGTCTTTTGGCTTTAGTTTTACAAATTCGTCTAAGAGTAGAACTGCCGTGGTAGGATTGATATTTAACATCGAAGCCGTTTTGGCATCGATTGAAGGAGGAACGACGAAAAGACCTTGGGCTGGGGCAAGGACTTTTTCAGACCAGGTGAATGTTCCAAATGGGATCGTAACACGATCGCCTACCTTGACGCTGGTGACTCCCGGCCCGATCGCCTCGACAATCCCTGCACCTTCACCTCCCATAACAGAAGGAAGCTTCGGATTTAAAAAGTAAAATCCCTTCGCTAAAAGCAAGTCGCTGTCATTAACCGGGGCGTACTCCATGCGCACCAAAGCTTCGCTCGCAGACGGCGCGTTTGGTTCAGAAACTTCGATCATCTTTACGCTCTGAGCTGGATTACCGTAGGCGGTGAGATGAATGGCTTTCATTTAGGACTCTCCTTGCTCCTTAGCTTCAATTGGGAAAATCGCTGCCGAACATCGGGAGTCCGCTCTTTGACTCCGCCTTCGTGGCTTCGTCTTGAATCACATCCCAGTGCTCTATCAGGATTCCATCCCTGATGCGAAGAATGTCCGCTGCAATCCAGTTCACCGGTTGAAAACCGGAAAATCGGCCGTGAACAATCACGAATTCTCCATCGGCCACAATCGTCCCTGGCTCGTACTTCAACGTCGGCGGAAGCCGTTTGACCAAATTGAACAGTCCATCGCGGCCCGGTTCGATGTGTGCGCTGTGTTGGATATAGTTAGGCGACCAATATCGTTCAGCCGCCTGATAGTCCCTCTTGTTAAACAATGTGTCGAATGCATCAAGCACCAGCGCTTTGTTTTTCTCTTGTATCGTCTCGCTCATAAGAGCGTCCTCCATTGGTTAGGCATGAGTGCTCTTTAACGCCTCACGCTTCGTTGGAAGTTGCTCCGCGATTTCATCGACTCGGTCGGGGTAGAACGCGACATGTCCCTTGATCCGCGCAACAGCAGGATACGGGTTCTCATACGTCCACACGGCATTGACGGACTTCTTTCCACCACTCGGAACACTGTAGTAATTGCAATCGCCTTTATACGCGCAGTAGGTGGCGTGATCGGTCCGTTTCAACTGCGAAAGATCGACGTCTTCACGGGGAATGTATTGAACGGCCGGATAGTCCGCTTCGCGAAGCTTCAGTGCGTTGCGGGTATTGGCAATCACCCGGCCTGCAACGGACACCACAACGCGAACAGGATTGCGCTCGATGGAAATAGGATGGTCGGGACCCGGCACCTTAATCCGTTTCTCTTTCATATTTCGTCTTCCATTTTAGCCGGTCGATTCAGGCGTTGGTACCGCCGTCCACGGTTAGGCTCGCGCCGGTGATGTACGACGCCTCCGGGCTGGCAACGAACGACACCAACGCGGCGACATCATGCACCGTTCCATACCGCTTGAGGGCGGTATTGGCCCTTTGGGGCTCGGCCCAATCACCCGAGGCCGGATTCAACTCCGTGTCGATCGGACCCGGCTGGATATTGTTGACCGTGATTGCGCGGTCGCCTACCTCTCTGGACAAGCCTTGCGTAAACATTTTGAGGGCTCCCTTGGTCGCCGAGTACGCTACCAGTCCGGGTGTCATCATGCGTTCGCCGACGCACGAACCGATCATAATAATGCGACCGCCGTCGTTCATCTGTTTGAGCGACGCGTGCGTTGCCGCGAAGGCGCCGCGAAGGTTGAGGTCAATCATGGTGTCCATCTCCTCCAGCGTGGTCTCTTCGAACTTCTTCGGAATGGCTGTCCCGGCATTGTTCACTAGCACGTCCAATCGGCCCAAAGTCGCGACGGTTTTTTCCACTGCGGTCGCGACAGCTTTGGCATCAGTGGCGTCCGCCTGAATCGCGATCGCCTTGCCGCCGTCGCGTTCAATCTCTTTAACTACGGCCGCGGCCGCATCAGCACCTTTCGCGTATGTAATGGCTACACTTGCCCCGTCTGTGGCCAGACGCTTGGCGATTGCGGCGCCGATGCCGCGCGAGCCGCCAGTGATAAGCGCAATTTTTCCTTCCAGTTTCCTATTCATAATTCCTGTTTCTTTCGAGTTTTGGTTTGTTCTGTATCAATTAGTATAAAAAGATCGGTCTCGCTTGCGGTAAGTGCAAGCGCATGATTGTCATGCTTCGAACGTGGATCTCTACTGCGCCATCGTGAGAACCATTCGGAAGCG
>DASXHS010000011.1:0-7039 GCA_036488345.1 Candidatus Udaeobacter sp. | reverse complement strand
CTTCATCATGGGTGGTTATAACCGCACAATCAGCACCGATCGGGGTAGTCCGATCGCAGGTCGTCAGGCATGGAGCGGTAATTCGGGGGGTTTTATCTGTACAGAGGTCAGCCTGCCATTCCTCCCCCCGGGCGGCAGGTTTCGCTGGCGAATGGCCAGCGACAACAGCGGCTCCGGCGAAGGCTGGCGCGTCGACACAGTTGCTATCACTTTGTGCGCACCGGCTCCGGGTTGTTCATCGACTCCTCTACCTCGCCCGACGCCGGCCCCACGCCCGGTGCCGTCCGCACCGCCAAGCCCTCACGCTACCCCCGCGTTTACTCCGGCACCGCGCCCAAGCCCGTGATAGCTGACGGATCAGAATTGTAGGGCGTCTGTGTCAGTCCCGAAAGCATTCGGGATTCACAGAATAGAGCCGGCGGGAGCCCGAGCGACATGGACGGGCAGGTCGCGACACCGAGTGAGCAGGAGCGCGCGGGTCAAACGCCCTATAGCAACTCAGCGACTAGCGACTTCTCTTCTTTCAACTCCCCCACTGACGCGTCGATCTTTGTCCGACTAAATTCATTGAGCGGCACGCCTTGCACGATTTCCCATTTTCCACCGCGCACACGGATCGGGAATGACGAGATCAACCCTTTCTCAATATCGTAGCTCCCGTCGGAACAAACCGCGACGCTGTGCCAATCGTTCGCTGGCGTGTCGGCAGTAAGCGAAACGACCGTGTCGACAACTGCATTAGCGGCTGAGCCGGCGGAAGAGAGTCCCCGCGCTTTGATCACGGCAGCACCGCGCTGTTGCACGGTGGCGATGAAATCTTCCTTCAACCATTTTTCGTCTTCGATCACTTCGTTCGCGGGACGACCGTCGATTCTGGCGTTGTAGAAATCCGGATACTGAGTTGAAGAATGATTTCCCCAGATCGTCATGTTCGTGACCGAGCGGATGCTTACGCCGGCTTTGTGCGCGAGCTGCGCGCGAGCGCGGTTTTCATCCAGTCGGGTCATGGCGAACCAGCGATCACTCGGAATTTCTTTCGCATTGTTCATCGCGATCAGGCAATTGGTGTTGCACGGATTTCCAACCACAAGCACGCGCACGTCGGCCGCAGCATTTTTTTGAATGGCCTGACCTTGCCCTATGAAAATCTTGCCGTTGATCCCGAGAAGATCCTTACGTTCCATGCCCGCTTTCCGTGGTACGCTTCCGACTAACAATGCCCAATTCACATCGCGAAAACCCTCATTGAGATCGGCCGTCGGCGTCACAGATTCCAGAAGCGGGAACGCGCAATCGTTCAGTTCCATGACGACGCCCTCGAGCGCGCCGAGGACAGCAGGGATCTCGATCAAATGAAGTCTGAGCGGTTGATCGGGCCCGAACATTTGTCCGGAGGCAATACGAAACAGGAGGGCGTAACCGATATGCCCAGCGGCGCCGGTCACGGCGACTTTAATCGGAGTTTTCATGGCGCAATTAGCCATAAACGTTTCGTTGAGCAAACCAAAGCCAACTACATGTCATGTCGAGCGAACTCGAGACATCCCGTGAACGCACGGTACGCTTCGCGACGGGGTTCCTCGACTTCGCTCGGAATGACATCGTGAAGATCAGCGATAGGTTCTGGATGCGATGTATCCGGGTAAATTAGGCAAGATCATCAATCTTTTTGAATCGCTGCCGGAAGATGAACGACGCGAGACGCTCGTTTCGTACGCAGACAATGCGAAAAGGCAGGAGCCGCGTGGAGGCGAGAATTTTGATCTAGTCGACGTGCGAAAAGATGAGGAGTGCACCGACACAGTCGGCGTTTATCTGCACGTCGATGACGAGGGCAAAGCCCACATTCGCATGACCCTCGGTCCGGAAGTGCAAACGCTCACTCGCGCGATGACGGCCATTCTTTGCAAGGGGCTCGACGGTTCGACGCCGCAGGAGATTCTCGATCTGCCGAGTGATTTCGTGACGCGCATCGTGGGCACGGAACTGGTGCGGCTCCGCAGCCAGACTGTGTATTACGTTCTGACGCGGATAAAAAGCATCTGCAAAGTTTGGTTGGACCGCCAGCGCATGGCGCAAGTGGCGTAGCACGGCCATCTTGGCTGTGGGGCCGGCGGGCATCTTGCCTGCCGAACCCGGGCGCGTAAACAACTCCGAGCAGGTGAGGACGCCCGCTCGCCACACAGGCAGGATGCCTCTGCCACGTTTTGTGATGCTCTCGTGATTTTGTCTGTCATTCCCAGTAAATCGTGTGCAAAAATCACGAGCAAATGAAAACGACGACGTCCGCAATTTCACTCATCGGTTTGATCACGCTCGTTTCCTGCGCCACCCCGCCGCAGCAACCGGGAAACTTCGGGTGCTCAGGAACTGATTCGCCTGATCATCAGTTGCGCGCCTGCATCGTTGAGGTTGGGAAATTCCCGCCGCCGCTTAACGAATCGCGCGTCGATATTCGCGACACGTCGGGTAAAGTGGTTGGGTCGCGCAGTTTTGGATCGCCTAAAGGCGACCAGGGCCGCAGCGTCGTCCATTCTGCGTGGACGCCCGATTCCAATTTCTTCGTGTTCAGCACGCAGAGCTCTGGCGGGCATTCGCCCTGGCATTGGAACACGTATTTTTACAGCCGGAAAAATAACAAATTCGCTCTGCTCGACGACACGATCGGAGCAGTGATTAAACCCAACTTCCAAGTCAAAGCGCCCGATATCGTGGAGGCAACGGTACAGGGCACGGCGTCAGATCCGAGCGACATCAAAACCGGTCACGTCGTCACTAAGCATCTCGGCTCGCTTTAGCGCTGGAAAATGGTTGTCGCACTGAAGCCTACCCGACTTGTCAGGCAGGATGCCTGAGTTACCTTCGGCGCGCAGATGCCGCGGAATAACGAGCTCAAGAAAATTCTTCTCATCGGTTCCGGTCCAATCGTGATCGGACAGGGCTGCGAATTTGATTATTCCGGTGTGCAGGCGTGCAAGGCCCTGCGCGAAGAAGGCTACAAAGTTGTGCTGGTGAATTCCAACCCGGCCACCATCATGACCGACCCGGAATTTGCCGATCGCACTTATGTCGAGCCGATCACGCCGGAAGTGATCGAGGCGATCATGGAACGCGAAAAACCGGACGCAATTTTGCCCACTCTTGGGGGGCAGACTGCGCTCAATGCTGCAATGGAATTGAATCGCAACGGCGCGCTGGCGCGGCACGGCGTCAAACTAATCGGCGCGAACGCGCAGGCGATCGCAAAAGGCGAAGATCGCCAATTGTTCAAGGAAGCAATGTTGCGCATCGGACTCGAAGTGCCGCGCTCTGGCATCGCGCGTTCAGTTGCGGATCTCGATCGCATCATTGCCGAGATCGGAACATTTCCGCTGATCATTCGTCCGGCGTTCACTTTGGGAGGGACCGGCGGCGGGATTGCTTACAATCGCGAAGAACTCGATGAGTTCGCAGCGCGCGGCCTGGATCTTTCGCCAGTGCGCGAAGTGTTGATCGAAGAATCGCTGGTCGGGTGGAAAGAATTCGAGATAGAAGTCATGCGCGACCGGATGGACAACTGCGTTGTCGTTTGTTCCATCGAGAATTTCGATCCAATGGGTGTGCACACTGGCGATTCCATCACCGTCGCGCCTGTGCAAACTCTAACCGACAGAGAATATCAAATGATGCGCGACGCCGCATTCTCGGTGATCCGTGAAATTGGCGTCGAGACCGGCGGGTCCAACATTCAGTTTGCGGTGCATCCCGAGAACGGTCGCATGGTCGTGATTGAAATGAATCCGCGCGTGTCGCGTTCCAGTGCGCTGGCATCGAAAGCGACCGGTTTTCCGATTGCAAAAATCGCGGCCAAACTCGCAGTCGGCTACACGCTCGACGAAATTAAAAACGATATCACACGCGAAACGCCGGCCTGCTTTGAGCCGACGATTGATTATTGCGTGGTCAAAGTGCCGCGGTTCACGTTTGAAAAATTTCCGCAGGCCGACGCGACGCTCACGACGCGGATGAAAAGCGTCGGAGAAGCAATGGCCATCGGGCGCACGTTTAAAGAAGCGTTGCAAAAAGCGCTGCGGAGCCTGGAGATCAAACGCTTCGGCTTGTTAGGCGACGGCGCGGACAAGGATGTCGACCTTGAAACACTGCGATTGAAGCTGGCAGCCCCGAATGCCGAACGAATCTTTTACATCGCACAAGCATTTCAAAAAGGCGCGTCGATCGATGAGGTTTACGAGCTGACGAAGATCGATCGATGGTTTTTGCGAAACATCGCTGAGATCGTTGCCGAAACCGGATGTTTGAAGACAAAGACATTTTTGCGCGCGAAGAAATTCGGTTTCTCAGACCGACAATTAGCAGTCGCGCGAAGCGCTTCGGAAAACGCGATTCGATCCAAGAGAAAAGCTGAAGGAGTTACGCCGACGTACCGCCTCGTGGATACGTGCGCGGCGGAGTTTGAAGCGTACACGCCTTACTACTATTCGACGTACGGCGACGAGAACGAGCGACGCGAGAGCGGCAAACGCAAGATCATGATTCTGGGCGGTGGACCGAATCGGATCGGCCAGGGCATTGAATTTGATTATTGCTGCGTACACGCCGCATTTGCCCTGCGCGAGCTCGGATTCGAGACGATCATGGTGAACTCCAATCCGGAAACGGTTTCGACCGACTACGACACGAGCGACAAACTTTATTTTGAACCGCTCACTCTCGAGGACGTGCTTAACATTTACGATCAGGAACAGCCCGAAGGTGTGTTTGTGCAGTTTGGGGGCCAAACACCTCTGAATCTCGCCAGCGGATTGAAAGCGGCGGGCGTGCCGATTCTTGGGACGCAAACCGAAAGCATCGAGACCGCAGAAGACCGAAAATTATTCGCGACAATGCTCGACAAACTTGGCCTCCGCCAAACGCCAAATGGTTCGGCAACGAGCGCCAAAGAGGCCGTGGCGATAGCGAAGAAAATTGGCTATCCGGTGCTCGTTAGGCCAAGCTTCGTCCTGGGCGGGCGCGCGATGGAGCTCGTCTACACCGAAGCGGACTTGAGACGCTACATGACAAGCGCAATTGAGGTTACGCCTGACCGTCCGGTGCTCATCGATCGTTTTCTTGAGGACGCGATTGAGGTCGACGTCGATTGCATCTCCGACGGCGAGACGGCCGTGATCGGCGCAATCATGGAGCATATTGAGGAAGCAGGCATCCATAGCGGTGACAGCGCATGCGTGATTCCGACGTTCTCCCTGTCGCGAAAAGTGCTAGACGAGGTTTCATCCGCGACGAAAGCAATGGCGCGCGAGCTGAATGTCCGCGGTCTGATGAACGTGCAATTCGCGGTGAAAGGCGACGAGGTTTACGTGCTGGAAGTGAATCCGCGCGCCTCGCGGACTGTGCCGTTCGTCAGCAAAGCGATCGGCGTACCACTGGCAAAACTGGCCGCCAAAGTGATGACAGGAATGTCATTACGCGAACTCGGATTCATGAAAGAAATCGTGCCGAAACATTTCTCGGTTAAAGAAGCTGTGTTTCCGTTTCTGCGCTACGAGGGGTTGGATATTTCGCTCGGGCCGGAGATGAAGTCGACGGGCGAAGTAATGGGCATCGATATTGACCTGGGTCTTGCGTATGCGAAATCGCAGATGGCCGCGCCGCCCCCTTTACCCAAACGCGGACGAGTCTTTGTCAGCGTTAAAGACACCGATAAGGAAGCGATTATTCCCGTCGCGCGCGAATTTCTGAAGCTAGGTTTTGAAATTGTTTCCACCGGCGGAACGGCACAAGCGCTGACCGAAGCGAAAATCAAAGTGACCAAGGTTTTCAAGATTCACGAGGGACGTCCGAACGTGCTCGACCGGATCAAGAACGGCGACATCAATTTCATCATCAACACGCCAAGTGGAAAAATTCCGCGTGAGCACGAAGTGGTCATTCGCAACGCCGCGCTTGCGGCGAAAATCCCGATTATGACGACGGTCCGCGCCGCGCTGGCCAGCGCGAATGGAATCCGCTCACTGCAAAAACGAAAAATCCAAGTGCGCAGTTTGCAAGAATATCATTGTAGCGGCGGTCTCTGACCATCGATCGTTCGGATTTGCGGCGGCCCGAGACCGCCGCTACAGGAAGGAATGAAGTTGCCGATCTTAATGTTGTTGTTAGTTGGCGCGGCGGCCTTTGCCGCCGACGAAAAGAAAGAAGAAAAAAGTCCTATGAATTCATCCAATGAAGTGGCCGTGATAAAAACGAGCGAAGGCGATATGGTGGTGCAGTTTTGGACGGATGCCGCACCAAAGACGATCGAAAATTTTAAGAAACTGGCGCGCCAAGGTTTCTATGACGGCACGATTTTCCACCGGATCGTCAAAGATTTCATGATCCAGGGCGGCGATCCGAATTCGAAAGATCCGGCAAAAGAGGCTAGCTATGGGCAAGGCGGACCCGGTTACAATATCAATGCCGAGTTCAACGATCATAGCCACGATGCCGGCGTCATTTCGATGGCGCGCAGTTCGGATCCAGACTCCGCCGGTTCGCAATTCTTCATCTGCCTCGGCCCGGTGCACCGGCTCGATCGTCAATACACGACCTTTGGCAAACTGATTAAAGGCCAGGATGTGCTGCAGAAAATCGGGGACATTCCAGTGACCAAAAATAGCATGGGCGAACCGAGCAAACCCACCAAACGCGTGGTGATCGAGGGCATCAAGATCGTGCCGGCTGATTCGGTGAAATAAATTTCATTAACACCTGGCTTTAGCCACGTGTTCGGTCGACGAGGGTCGCGAGCCGTTTCAACGGCTTTAGGTGCTACCGAATAAGCCGTTGAAACGGCTGAAGGCGCTTGCGTCACGCACAACACCGGTCTAATGCCCGGTGTTAATGAAAGGGCTATGAATTCGCGATTAACGAAAATCGCGCTGATCCAGATGCGCTGCGGCGCGGAGCCGGAGAAGAATCTCGCGCGCGCGATCGAATTTATTCGCGATGCGGCCAGACATGGCGCAGAGATTGTCTGCCTCCCGGAGCTTTTTCGGTCGCAATA
>DASXHS010000213.1:0-12147 GCA_036488345.1 Candidatus Udaeobacter sp. | reverse complement strand
CGTTGTGGTAAAAGTGGCGCTGATGCTGCCGGCCGGAACCGTGACGCTTTGAGGAACGATTACCTGGCCTTCCATGCTGCCTTGCAATGTGACGACTGCGCCCCCAGCGGGAGCCGGTGAAGTGAGCCGGAGTGTTCCGGTGACCGTGCCGCCGGAGAGAACGGTGGAACTGCTGAGCGTTAGCGAGGAAAGACTCGGTGGAGGCGCAGGACTTCCAGGAGGAGTTACGGTCAACCACGTTTGTGGCGCACGATAGCCATCGATGTCGGTGCCCGTTTCGATGATGACGCGGGTGGCAACTGAAACTGCGCTTGTGGGAATTGCAAAATCGACATCCGTTGCGCCTGCGGGAATGAAGGCGGTACTCGGCGGCCTAACGATATTGGAATCACTGCTGACCAGCCGAACGGTAGTGCCGCCCGGAGGCGCAGCGCTTTGCAATGTCACCGAGGCATTGACCGACGTCCCACCGACCACGCTCTCGTTACTGAGACTCATTCCGTAGAAAATCGGAAGAATGCCGAACGAATTCTGCCCGCGACCATTAGCAAACCCTGCAAACAAATCTCCAATGATTCCAACGGAGACGCCGTTGTTCGGCACCGGACCGGTGGCGATATTCGAAATCGTTGCATCGGTTCTTCCGGCCGGAACGGTAACGGTCGCCGCCGGCATGTTCACCTGAGGAATGTCCGTCGAGATCGACACAATTGCGCCGCCCGCCGGCGCCGGATTATCCAACATCACTCGTGCGTGCGCGGTGTTGCCACCAAAGGCGTTTACCGGTTCGGCGAGAATAGCGAACAAATTTACATCCGGCGGAACGACCGGGGCCGTCACCGTGATCGCGCGCCCGGCGGACCAGAGGCCGGCGACGTCGCCGTGCAGTGCGCGCACACGCCAAAAATAATTTCCCGGCGCGAGCAGATCGCGCGTGATCATGTAATCGGAGCGGCTTGGGCTCAACCCCAGAGCAAAGGTACTGGGCGTGAAATTGGGACTTGTGTTGAATTCAACGTCGTAGCCCGGCACTTGTGGGTTCGGCGTATCCGACCAATCGATAAAGAACGGAAGCTGGACAGTTGCTCCGCTAGCCGGCGCAATCGGCGACACGCCTGGCGGAATCGGGGCGGCATCGGTGATTTGCACATGGATGGCTGTCGAAGGAAGACTGCGTACGCCATCAATCGAGACCGCGCGGACACGATAGTAAGCAGTCAGCGCATTGCCCCAAAGGGCGCCCCAGAAAGTGCCGAAATTTAAAGGCGTCTGTGTTAAAGTGAGCGGATAGGAGAAGCTAGGCTCATCATCTGCTTCGAGGATGTAATACTGCGCCCCTTGCACCGCGGTCCATGTGATCGGGAATGATTCACGAATATGGAACTGCGAAGTGCTAGCCGGCGTGGTGATCAGCGGCGTGGCGGGTGCAGGTCCCAGCCCGGTGACAATAAAACTTCGCGATGTCGACCAGGCGGAATCCACGCCACCATTGACGGTGGATTCACTGGCTTTGACACGCCAGAAGTAGGTGCCGTTTGGTAGCCCACTGACTTTATCAAAAGTACGTATTGGAATTCCGGGGTCAGCTTCCTGGTTCGTAAAACCGGAGGCAGTCACGATCGAGAAAGTTGAAGAAGTCGAGACCTGCCAGGTGTAGCTGCCGATCGGGCCTACCGTGGAAGGCGGTGGATTCCAGCTAAGATTTATTGGCTGAACCAGAGACGCACCGCTGGCGGGACTTACTAGAACAGGCGCCGGAGGTTGAGCAGGCGTCGGGGTTGGGCTGGCATTTTGTCCGTGGCTTGCAAATGTTGAGCTGCTCGAAACGATCAGCAACGCCGCGGTGGTTACTAAACAAGCTTTTGTTCCAAACATGCGGGGATGCAACCGTCTGCTGGAACAAAGGTCTAGTTAGGAAAGGTGAACAAACTGTTACTTTCGCTAGCTTCTGTTCAATTTTCGCAGGCGATGATCTTGTTGTTAGAGCCTATCATTTGCTTTTGCGAAAAAAATCGTCGAGCGCTCGGTCGTAAACCATCCAACCTCTTGGCGTGGGATGTTCACGATGGGCAATTAGGAAGCGTGGATCCGCGTCGTGCTGTTCAAACTCAATTACCGGGAAATGATATCGCGCGGAGAGCTCCCTCATCTTATCGTAATACAGTTCGCGAGTTGAATGCGAAACGCCCCTCGCTGCATAAGCATCAATTGGCATGCTTAGAATCAATGGTTCAGCTTTGAGCTCAGAAAGCGTGCGAAACAGAAGTTCCAAGTCAGTCCATTCGCTTGCGGCGCTGACGCGCGCCCGAAACGCCGCATCCCTCACGGGCCAAACATCGTCGAACGCTTTGGTCGGTTGATAATCAGCGTCCGATGACTTGCGTTCGCGCAGCGTGTGTGAATGCACCGGCCGCAACCACTCTGGGATTGGCCTGCCTCCGGCAAGGATGTAAAGGAGCGCTTCGAAATGATCTTGCAAATCGAGCATGACAGTTCGCAGCCTGCCCAGCGGCCAGATAGCCATCAAAACCATGCGATCTATTGGACGCCCGGCGACAAGGCATTTCGCAGCGAGCTCAACCAGCCCATCTTCTGCCAGTGTGTCGGGGAACTGTAACATTCGCTTCGCAATTGCAGCCTTAAGATCGAAATCAATGGCATCGCTGAAGAGAATGCCGCTGGCCGCAGGCAATGAGAAATTTCCGGCATAAAATTCTCGCCTGAGGGCAGGCCCGAAGAACGAGCTTGCTGAAAGTGAGATTGCGACTTTGCGGCCACGCAACTCCGAGCCCAGTGCACCCAGTTTTTGCAAAATGATCAATGAGGTGGTGCCCGCCTTGCCCACTGGACATACCTGAAACCCAGTCGGTGCGCTGGAAAAAAAATCAGATGCCCTGTTTGGAATCGGGTCGGTCAATTCGGAGCTGCCGTAAAGGAGCAAGATGTCCGGCCTGCGCGCGGCCGCCCGCTGGAACGCAAGTCCCTGATTCTTAATGAAGAAGTCTCTCGGAGCGACCCAATGAACCGTTTTTCGCTCAAACTGGATTGCCAGCAATCTGCCGCTGCACAAAATTCCAACCACAATTGCGCAGGCAATGAGCGCGCTAACCAAATGCGGTGTGCCCGAGCGCGCAGTTGTGGATGTTAGCATAACACTTTAGTAATATGGTATTCGACGCCGACATTTGCCAGACTGAATTGGACTCGCCGCAGTCAGCTTTTTCGCCGATAGCGATGTGCGCCACCAAGCTCTGCGTAGCGCGGACAAGTGACGAGATGGTCGTTAACCATGCCTGTCGCTTGCATGAAGGCGTAGCAGATTGTTGAGCCGACGAATTTGAATCCGCGTCGCAACAAATCGCGGCTCATGGCGTCGGACTCGGCAGTGCGGGCGGGTACGTCAGCCAACGTTCGCCAACGATTTTGAATTGGCGCGCCGCCAACAAAGCTCCAGATATAAGCGTCGAAAGTTCCGAATTCTTTTCGAACCGCGAGGAAGTTTTTCGCATTCTCGATTGTCGCTGCGATTTTTAACCGGTTCCGCACAATCCCATCATTTAGGAGCAACCGCTGCACGTCTCGCTTGGCGTAGCGGGCGATCTTTTCAGGGCGAAATCCATCGAATGCCTTTCGGTAGTTCTCGCGCTTTTTCAAAATGGTAATCCAGCTCAGCCCCGCCTGCGCGCCTTCCAGAACGAGAAACTCAAAGAGCACTCGATCGTCGTGTACGGGAACTCCCCATTCTGCATCGTGATAAGTAATGGCCGGTTCAGTCGTGGCCCAGGCACAACGCGGCATAACGTTGAGACATATCACCGATCTAGCTCTGTTCAAAACGTGCCGCTGTAGATGCTGTAGGGGAAGCTGACAGCTTCCCGTGCGTTTCGAAGCGTTTGCGAGTTGTAACCACGGCGCTGTGGGCCGTTCACGAGTTGTAAACGTCTTGGAACGGGCCACAGACCGGTGACTACAGCAATGGCGCGAGCAACAGGGCTCGGCCTCAATCCGATTCGAACTTTGGCTTCTTAGACGAAACTTTTTTGTAAGTGCCTTCAGCGCTCACGTTGTGACCAAAACCGCAAATGCCGGTTTGTTTGACGACCAGTTTGCCACCAGTGAATTTTAGCGTGATCTGGCATTCCTCTTCCGCGCCTTCGGGTTTGAAGATGGCAGTGTCGCCTTCGATCGTCGCGACGCCGCTGCCTTCGCCCTCGTTGGCCATTGGACCCTGCGGCGTTTTATACTCGTAAACGCCCGAAAATTCCACCTGAAGACGCTGTTTACCCAGTGCCCAGATTTTGAATTCGCTCCCTTTGGTTTTCCAGGTGCCGTTGACTTGAGCGGCCGTGACATTCTTATCACTCCCGGCGTGTGACGTAGCAATTGACGCAGCTGCAAAGCACAACAGGAAAGTTCGTGTTTTCATAATCTTCGCCGTGGCGAGTGTGACAAACTGCCAATCCCCGATCAAGCTTGTTGCTAGCTCGTTGTTGCGCGATTTGGAAATCAAACGGACCTTTATTTTAAAGGTAGGGTTTCAAAAGTGACGGAACAAATCATCGAGAAACGTCGGCTTCCTTCGCCCGCGACAACACCGCAGGCGCTCGCTTGGGACATCCAGAATAAAACGTTGTGGATGGGTTCGCGCGATCTGTGTCGCATTTACGCGATCGATCCGAAGAATGGAATCGTCTTAAAACAACAAGAAGCGCCCGGAATTCCGTGGGCTGCCGTCGCGATAAACGGCGAACTGCGTTTTACCATTGGCGAAGGCGAGGATGACGATCGTTATGTCTATCGCTACACGACTGAGGCCGGATTTTCGAAGATGTTCGCGTGTCCCGAATTTACAGGATCATATCTCAGCTTCGACAGGCAGAATCTATACATGAGCCAGTGGCACAAGAAGCGGGTGCTGATGTTCGACGATCAAGGGAATGTGATGCGCGAGATTAAGGTCGGCGCGGAGATCTGCGGTCACGCGTTCGCCGACGGCTCGCTTTACGTTTTGCGAGGACAGGAACAGCCAAACGAAGATTGGCGAATCGCGCGAGTGAATCCGCAAGAGGAAACGCCGGCCGTTGAAGATATCGCTGTTATCCCGTTCGCCTGTCGCTCGCTGACTTTCGACGGCGAAAGCTTCTGGTCGAATCATCGAGCGAAAGACACAATCATTTCGTTCTCTCTTCCGAGTTAAAGGTTCCTCGATTCGTTCAGCTGCGAACGCGTGATCGTAATTATTTTCGGTGTTTCAGGCGCCGGCAAAACAACGGTTGGTAAGTTGCTGGCGCGCGAACTTGGCTGGCGTTTTATTGAAGCCGACGATTTTCATCCGTCAGGAAATATCGACAAGATGCGCAGCGGTCATCCTTTAACCGACAAGGACCGGTGGCCGTGGCTGGAACGCTTGCGACAGCAGATCGAGCAGTTGCTTTCCGCCAGAGAGAATGCCGTCCTGGCCTGTTCGGCGTTAAAACGTGCCTACCGCGATCGTCTGCGCGTCAGTAATGAAGTAAAGTTTGTGTTTCTTCGCGGTGACTATGCGCTAGTCGAAAAGCAACTCCGCAGCCGACACGGACATTTCATGAATGCGAACTTGTTGCACAGTCAGTTCGATGACTTGGAGGAACCACAGTCGGACGACAACGTACTAACGATTCAGCTGGGACCAACGCCGCAAGAGATCGTTGAAGAAATCAAAACGAAACTGAATTTTGCCGGCACCAGTTAGCTCGACGTAACTGATTTGGCGCCGCCCGTCTGTGCGGCTGGTGTCAGTAGCATGAGAATCCCCGCTGCAAGTGCACAAAACATCAATACCCCGAATCCGGCGCCGAAAGATCCGGTCTCGGCGCTGAGATATCCGAACGCGTACGGTCCTGCAAAACCTGCGAGGCTGGCGATGGCGTTGATTGTTCCCACGGCAACGGCCGCCTTGGCGTCGGTGAGGATTTCGGTTGGAATCGCCCAGAACACCGGCAAAAATGCCACGGGCACGCAGGTGACGCTCAACAGTAAAATCGTCATTACATTTGAGCTGGGCAGACTGATCAGAAACAAGAATCCGGCTGCGCCGATGAACAGCGGAAACGCAGCGTGCCATCGTCTTTCGCGCCTTTTGTCGGAATGCCATCCGATGAACAACATCGCGACGAGTGCCACAACGTAAGGCACAGCGCCAAACAAGCCGACCCGCCGATCTGAAAATCCGGATTGGTGTTTGAGAATAGTCGGCAGCCAAAAAATCACACCGTACCCAATGAAATATTGAAGGAAGGCTGCGCTGCACAGCAGGAGCATAGTACGAGATCGGAGTGCCTGACCTATGCTTGTCGATGGCTGGCTCAACGGTTTTTCTCGTTCCAACTCCTGCGAAATCCATTGCCGCTGGGCGGCAGTTAGCCATCGCGCCTGATCTGGCCGGTTTGTCAGAAAGAAAAATGCAACGGCACCTAGTAAGATGGCTGGAAGACCTTCCACAAAGAAAAGCCAGCGCCAGCCTTCAATCGCGAACCAGTTTTGACCAAGTATCCAGCCCGCCACGGGAGACCCGAGGATCAGCGATACAGGAATCGCGGCCATAAAGTTGCTCGTCGCTTTCGCCCGATCCTCCTGGATGAACCACTGGCTCAAATGAACGATGACGCTTGGGAAGAACCCCGCCTCAGCTGCGCCTAACAAAAAGCGGGCGAGATAAAGTTGTGCTGGAGTGTGGACGATTGCGGTGAGCGCGGTCAGCGATCCCGACACGATCATCGTGACACAAATCATTCCGCGCGCGCTCCATCGTTGAGCCAGCATGGCTCCAGGGATCTGTAAGGCCACGTAACTCAGGAAAAAAATGCCGATGCCGAGACCGAACACGCGATCGTCGAAGCCCAGATCGCGCGCCATGCCGATCGCCGCGTATGCAACACTGGTGCGATCAAGATAGTTGGTGATGTAAAGGAGGAAAACGAAAGGAAGCAACCGAACGGCAATGTGGCGCCGGGTGTTTTCTGCAGATGAAGCTGCAACAGACGCAACCGCATGTGAGTGGACTTCGGTCATCTGAGATGCCTTCACGAAATTACTAAACTCGGCGGGAGTATATCCGAGTTGCCGAATTGAGCAGTCGAAATACGGCGCAGCGCGGGAGACACATCAGCGCACTCAGGCTGAATGTGATTGTTGCACTTTGTTTGCCTGCGGCGTGTACAGATTATCGCTCTCGACGTTGAGCGGCGGGCAGACGAAAAGATTTGGAAGCAATCGCTGAACTGCGCGTTCTGTTGGAAGAGATGAAAAAAAGCAAACTTAGGCGCGCGCAGATTTTTTCAGCGACGCGAGCTTGTCGACCAGCGTGTTGGTTCCCTTTTCCAGAAGCATGCCCCACGCACTGAGGACGGCTAAGGTGGGGATGCAAATCAATAAAAACCCCCAGATCGGCACTTCCCGAATACGAAGCCCGAGCCAGATCACGTACGGCTGGTGCGTCAGGTAAAGGCCATACGAATACAGCCCGACCAGGCCGAATAATTTGGCGGGCGAGTTAAACAGCGAGATCAATCCAGCGATGCCAACAATTTCCAGCATGCAACACGCACCTGTGGCGAAATCGACGAAAATGTATTCGTACAAGCCGTGATAAAGCTGTAGTGCCGCAGGGTAAAGGATCAAGCCGGCTACGACTCCCGCGCCGCGAAGTAGGAACCATTCCAAGCGCACGGGCGATTGCGTGTACCACATTGCCAGCGACATCCCGAGCGCAAATTCCGGTAATCGACAAATTGCGAAACCGCCAAGTACCCACAATCCGTTTTGTGGCCAGAGGACCAGCAAGACATAGCGAGCGAAAAATCCCGCAGCGCATCCGATGAACAGAAACCACCATGGTCCAACACGCCGTGCCGTCCAGAAGAGCAAGGGAAAGATCAAATAGAACTGGATCAGCATGGCGAAATACCACCACGCCGCGTTTAGATACATGAAGTTCATCTCGATATTGATGAACCGCAGGCCGAGCAGACTGAGAATAATGCGATCGTCTACGGGTTCGAGGCGCGCAACGAACGGCGACACGAGATAGACGAGGTGTGCAACCCAATACATCGGGTACAGCCGTGTGAAGCGCGCCCAATACCAAGCGCCCCACGCAATTTCTGCCTTCTCGGCGCGACGCGCGGTCGATTGCATCAGCGTCCAACCGCTCAAAATGATGAACACACCAACGGCATGGAAACCGAGACCCGATACTTTGAACCAAGCCAGTCTGAGGATCGTCAGAGCGCTTGCCGCGATGCTGCTCCAATCCGGTGGCGGAAGCACGCCATGTTGGAAATAGGTCGTGAAAAAATGAAAATAGGCGACAAACAAAATGGCAAGGCCCTTTGAAATATCGATCCAAAGCAGCCGTTTCACGGGATGGGCTTAACAGGAAGAACGCGAGTCGGTCAAGAAAGCCGCGTTTTCGTGATGCAGGCAATCTTGCCTGCAACGTGCGCGCGTTCTTACGTTCGCAGAAAGGATTGGCTGCGTCACGGTGGCGATTGACTCCGTTTACTAAGACGGCGAGTCGACCACGGTGGCGGATCGAGTGGTGCTTCCGGCGAGCGCGAGAATCACATCGGTCTTTGCGATGGTGCCGATCAGACGTTTCGTTACTAGATCGCTTACCACTGGCAACCGCTCCCCGTCGTGCTGCCTGAACCGCTCGAGCGCTTCAGTAAGTGACGCATCTGGCCGGACGGCCGGAATGGAATCGTGCAGGATGTCCCGTGCGATAACGACCTTCGCCAGTTCCGGTGTGTTCAGGTAATTTTTGACGTCGTGTAGCGAGACAGCACCGACAAAACGACCGTGATCGGCGACGTAAAGGTAATTGAATCGGGTGGCGATGAATTTCTCGCCGATCTCCGAGAACCCGGCTGTAGATGAAATAGTCAGCGGTTCCGGTTTCATAATGTCGCGAACGTGAAGCTCCGCGAGTTGCTTGCGGTAATCGCCTGCACCTTTTCGTTTTAGAGCTTCAGCGTAAATCGATCGTTTCTCGATGCTGACAGAGGTGTAGTAGCCGGCCACGCACGCCAGCATCAATGGGAGAATGATCTGATAATCCAGTGTAATCTCGAAGATCATAATAATGGCCATGATCGGCGCATGAGTGGCGGCGGCGAGAAATGCGCCCATACCTACAAGCGCGAATGCGCTGGGGTTAATCTGCGGATGGCCAAGAACGTGTTGCGCGCCATTACCGAAGAGAAAGCCAAGGCTCGCACCGATGAAGAGCGTCGGCGTGAAAACGCCACCAACCGCGCCGGAGCCGAAAGTGGAGGTGGTAGCAAGGACTTTGAAAACGAGGATTACAGCGACCGTTTGCCAGACCCACTCACCGCGCAAAATACCGCTTACCGCGCTGTAACCATTGCCGCAGACTTGCGGATAGAACACAGCGAGCGCGCCTACGATTAAACCGCCGACGCACATCTTGATGTAAACTGGCGCCGCAATCCGTCCCGCCCATTCCTCGCTCAAACGCAACAGACGGATGAACCACGGTGCTAGCAGACCCGAAGTGAGACCAAGCAGCAGATACGGCACAATTTCCCAGCTATGATTAAGTCGGAACGCCGGAATCGCGTAGAGCGGATCTGGACCGAGGAATGCGCGGACGGTCAATGTGGCAATGACTGAGGAAAAAACGAGAGGGCCGAAAATTTCCATGGCCACCGAGCCAAGCACGATCTCGGCGACAAACAGAGCGCCCGCGATGGGAGCATTGTAGGCCGAAGCGATCCCCGCGGCTGCGCCGCAGCCCACGAGCAAGCGCAGGCGTGGAGTGGACCATTTTCGGAACCGGCCGGCAAGCGAAGCCGCGAGTGCCGAAAGTTGAACCAGCGGACCCTCGCGCCCGATCGATCCGCCCGAAGCGATGGTGAAAAGAGAGGAGAGACATTTAAGCAGCGTGCGTCGCGCGGCGATTTTGCCATCACCGAGCACGACAGCTTCCATGTAGTCGGTGGTTGTTACATGTCCGCGCAATCGCGTGCCGAACTGAAGGATTGCACCCGCCAGTAGTCCGCCGACTGCTGGAACAATCAGCCGGAGGAGTCGAGGCATCTCGAAAAAACTTTCAACCAAACCCGGGGTTGAGCTGCCGGTGAGAATCTTGTGAACAATGGTTGTTGCAACGCGGAACGCGATCGAGGAAACGCCGCCGCAGAACCCGATGACGCCCGCCCAGATCAGTGTGATTTGAAGGTCGGTTGGCTGGAGCCGCTCCTGAAACCAGACCAGGAATTTTAAACGCCGAAAAGTCTTCAGCCTTGAGCCAGATGAATCAGTAATAGGGTTACTGGAACTCACTCCTATCAAGTTGGTGCGTGGCAACAGCCGTCAAGCCAGATGATATACTCGAGAGAATGACTGTTATCGCCGTTCGCGCGAGATCTGGCGCGTGATTCGGATTCATTGGTGGCAATACAGCGGTTGCAAAATGATTTCGTTTATCGCCAAGTTGGGCATCGCGGTGGTGTTCGCGTTGCTGGCGCGAATCCTTTGCCGTGATTCGTGGCGCGTCGCCGTCATTACTGGTGTCGCCGGCGGAGCGTCGATTTTTGTTTGCTACGCCGCTGCGTTTCTGATTACAGATCGCCTAATTAGCCAAGCGAAATGAAAATCTCAAAGGTCTTTACACTCTCTGTGGCAATCGTAAGCGTAGCGACTGCTATCCGCGCAAGCGTGCCGATCATCGTGGCCACTCCGGGCAGAATGCGGGCGGACATGAAACTTGTTACCGATGCGCAAGATCAGCTTCAGAAAGGCGACGTCGCCGGTGCAAAGCGAAACGTCGAGGCAGTTCTCAAACGCGATCCGACGTTTTGGCCGGCGCTCTACGTGCGCGCGCAGATTTACTCACACGAAGGCAAGTACGACCTCGCGCTGAAGGATTGCAACGAAGCACTCCGGCACGATCGCAGTGTGGTGGAGGCTGCGCTGTTACGCGCCAACATCAATGCTCGCCTCGGCAAACACGCAGAAGCCTTGAAGGAATATGATTATCTAATCTCAATTCATCCCCGGAATGTGACGCTCGCCAGGGTTATGAGCGATCGTGCCTGGTTTCGCGCGACGTGCCCGAACGCGTCGTTTCGGAATGGGCAACAAGCAGTGAAAGATGCAAAGGCCGCGTGCAGTATAATGACATGGAAGGACGAGAATATGATCGACACTCTCGCTGTAGCATATGCTGAGACGGGCGATTTCAATTCCGCGGTTCAGTACGCGGCGCAAGCGCTGTCTGTGAAAGGAATCTCGCCTGACAGCACAAAACTTTTTCAGCAGCACCTTGCATTATTTCAACAGCGCAAGGCAATTCGGTCTTGAACGTGCGCAGGGGCGCGTGCGCCTCTCGATCGTCGCCGGCATTTTTGTTTGCTCCGCGGCAGCCCTTCTGATTACAGGTCGGCGTTCCTGTTTCACCAAAGGCCCCTAGTGGTAAACCGACAGACCATGAGATAAATGTTGTAGGACGTCTGTGTCAGACGCCGGGGAGATGGCGTTTCGCAGAAACGCCCTACAATAAACACAAACATTGAATGCAAAGATGACCGGTGCATTCGTCCCTAGCTTCGTAGGCAGCTTTTAAGTTACGGACATCATGCGCATTGTTTCACTCCTCCCGGCCGCGACCGAGATCGTCGCTGCGATTGGGATGATGGATCAGGTCGTTGGCGTTTCGCATGAATGCGATTTTCCTGAACAAGCCAATCAGCGACCGCGCGTAACTCGTTGCCCTGTTCACGATGCGACGATGGCGAGCCGCGAGGTGGACGAGTGGGTGCGGCGTGCACTGCGTGACAATGGCACCATTTACACAATCGATGAGCTGCTTCTTCGAAAACTGCAGCCCGATGTAATTCTAACCCAAAAATTGTGTGACGTATGCGCTGTCGGCTATGGCACCGTAACGAAGCTCGCGCAAACTTTGCCTCGTCCGCCCGTAGTCGTGAATCTCGAGCCAACGAGTCTGGCTGATATTTTCGACGATATTCGGCGCGTCGCTGATACCTGTGATGCGCACGAACGCACCGAAACATTGATCGGACATTTATCGGAGCGCGTTCAGAACGTACGCGAACGCGTCGCAACGATTCAGAATCGCCCACG
>DASXHS010000212.1:0-54729 GCA_036488345.1 Candidatus Udaeobacter sp. | reverse complement strand
TTTCATCGAAGTCGCTACTAGGCTAGAATGCCATTGCCTGTCAAACGACTAACGTTAGGCTTTGCGATTGATGCTTTCACCGATTCGTATCCTCACCGCTGTCCCGATTTGCGACGGGCATGACAGCGCGATCAATACAATCAATCTGGAGTTCATCCGACACGGGATTGAGGTAATTTATCTAGGCTATCACCGTTCGGTTGCCGACATCGTCCGTGCCGCCATCCAGGAGGACGTGCGGGCAATTGGCGTATCGAGTTACAACGGTGGGCACATCGAATTTTTCGCGGCCGTGGTCGATCTTTTGCGCAAAAAAGGCGCGGACGATATCAAGGTTTTCGGGGGTGGCGGCGGCACCATCACGCGCGACGACGCCGCAACCATGAGACGCAAAGGCGTAGACGAGATTTTCTTTGCCGGCACGTCACTCAACGACATGGTGAAATTTGTGCATCGGCGTTATGCCAAACCCCGAACGAAACGGCCGCGTCCAAAATCCGTCGATCAAGAGCTCGCGCACAAACTAACTCAAATTGAAGACGCAGCCGCAGGCCGGAGGAAAACTCGCCATTCGAAACTCGAAATTCGAAACTCTCGGCAAAGCCGTGTGATTGGTTTCACCGGGCCGGGCGGTGCGGGGAAGACGACATTGATCGACGAGCTCGTCCTGCGGTTTCTGAATCAAAATCCCGAGGGCCGAATCGCGATTTTGTCGCACGACCCCAGCGTAGTCGGCAAAGGCGCGTTGCTGGGTGATCGCGCGACGATGATCAATTCGCAGGATGATCGCGTGTTCATGCGCAGCATGGCCACGCGCGGACAGCCGGGCGGACTCTCGCCCGCTACGCACGATTGTCTTGCATTGCTGGCACAGTCGAATTTCGATTACGTCGTCATTGAGACCGTGGGCACCGGCCAGGAGGCGATGCCGTTTCAGAAAAATGGAATTGTAGATTCAACCGTGCTGGTGATGAATCCCGATTACGGCAGCCGGTTACAATTGCAAAAGATCGTGATGCTCGATCTGGCCGATATCGTGGTGGTAAACAAGAGCGATCTCCAGCGAGCGCGAACTGCGCACACCGAAATCGAGCAGCGTCTCGAACAAAATCGACCGGCCCGCCGTAGCCTCGGCGAAGGCGGACGAGACCAGCAACTAGTCGATACGGTCGCAAAACGGCACCGCGACTCTGGCGTAGATCGATTGTTTGAGTTAATCTCAAAATGAATTCGGTAGGGGCGCGACCGCCGGGCGCGCCGAACGGACTACCAACTAGCGGAGAAATTCTATGAGCAAGCTCGGACAAGTCGTCGAATCGGTCGAAAAATATAACAAATTCGTTCTCGATCAGGTCAAGCGCGCGCGCACCGATCAAAAATTCGGCCGCGATCTCCTGGGACGCTGGAACGATACAAAAGCTAAAATCCCGTTTACGCGCACACCGACCGGTTTGCCTCTGCCGCGTCTCGCTTTACCTGAGATCGACGAGCCGGGCGAGATTGCGCGTTACATTTTCGGTGAAGGTTTGCCGGGCGAATTCCCTTACCTCAACGCTACGTATCGCGAAATGTATCTCGAGCCGGTTCGCGAGATTGAGAGTTTCGAGAAAAATAATGGTAAAGCGCGACCGCCGGGCGCGCCCGAGAAAAAGCTTACGCAACCTGAAGAGCCCACGCGTTTGTTCTCCGGGCTCATGCTGGCTGAAGATACGAACGAGCGGTTCCACTATCTAACGCGCCACCAACGCACCCATCGCCTTAGCACCGCCTTCGATGGGCCGACGCTTTATGGACTGGACAGCGATGCAGACGGCGTTTTCGGGAAAATTGGCGAGGGCGGCGTGGCGATCGACACCGTCGAAGACATGGTGCGGCTTTACGACGGATTTGATCTTGGATCGCCGGATTTTTCCGCCTCAATGACCATCAGCGGTCCGGCGCCAATGATCATGGCCATGTACATCGCCGCTGCTAAACGGCGGTTCGGTCCGAAAGTTGTTCCGAAATTGCGTGGCACGGTTCAGGCGGACATTTTCAAAGAGGTCCAGGCCCAGAACGAAACGATTTTCCCGATCGAACCGTCGTTACGATTTCTCACGGACATGGTCGAGTTTACCACTGGCGAAATGCCGCGCTGGTATCCAATTTCGATCAGCGGTTATCACATCGGCGAAGCCGGCTCTACACCGGTGCAACAGGCTGCTTACACGCTCTCGAACGGTTTTGCGTACGCGGAAATGTTCGCCGCGCGCGGAATCCCGGTCGATCAATTTGGGCCGCGCCTTTCGTTTTTTCTCGATTGCGGACTCGACGCGGAGTACATCGCGCTCTCGCGCGTGTCGCGCCGCATCTGGGCGATCGGAATGCGCGACGCGTTCGGCGCAGGTCCGCGAGCGCAGCTGTTTAAATTGCACACGCAAACCAGCGGACGCTCTTTAATCGCCGCCGAATTCAAAAACAATCTCACCCGGACAGCCGCAGAACTGATCCTGTCGTACATGAACGCGACGAACTCGTCCCACTCCAACAGCGCGGACGAACCGTTCACGACGCCGAGTGAAGAATGGATCCGGCTCGCGGCGCACGGGCAGGCGATCCTGCTCGAGGAATCCGGAATTTTTAAACACACCATGAACATGCTGAGCGGTTCGCCCGGCATGAAAGCCGTCGAGCGCGCTGTGGAAACGGCGATCCTGGAAGAGTTCCGCGAGATCGAACGGCTTGGCGGCGTCCTCTCAGCGGTGGAAGAACGTTACCAGCGCAGCCAAATCCAAAACGCCGCTCATCGGTACGAACAGCAAATCTACGATGGCACGCGGCCAATCATCGGATTGAACAAGTATCGTGACGGCGACGACGAAGCTCCCGAGGTAAAACTTGCGCGGACGCCGCGAGCAAAACAGCAATTGCAAGTCGATCGGCTCCGCAAATTCAAAAAGAAAAACGCCGACAAAGCGAACCGCACGCTGGACAAACTGGCTGCGGTTGCCGAGCGGAACGAAAATGTTTTCCCCGTTCTGCTCGAAGCGGCCGAAGTCTGTTCGTTAGGCCAGATCACCGGACGTTTGCAAGAAGTCGTCGGCCGTTTCCGCCCCATGGTGTAGCCGTCGTAGCACAGCCATCTTGGGGGCTGGCAGGCGTCTCGTTTGTCGAATCGTTCATCGTACATTCATTTCCGAGAAGCGTGTCCAGCACCCGCGCTTCGAAGTTCCTTAATGAGGAAAATGCCCGGCAAAGCATACATCGGCACCAGCGGATGGAATTACAAAAAGTGGCGCAACGGTTTCTATAACGACACACCGCAAAAACGATGGCTGCAGTTCTGCGCGAAACGCTTCACCGCAATCGAAGTGAACGGCACGTTCTACCGACTCCAGCCGCAAAGCACGTTTGAAAAATGGCGGGACGAAACGCCAGACCCATTCGTGTTCGCGATCAAAGGGCATCGTTACATCACTCACAACAAAAAGTTAATCGATGTCAAAGAACCGGTGATTCGTTGCCGCGATGCCGCATCACCACTCGGCAAACGATTGGCTGCTGTGGTCTGGCAACTCCCGGCATTTTTCAAAAAGAACATCGAGCGACTGGAGGAATTTTTACAAACGCTCCGACAATGGGAAATCACGCAGCATGCAATCGAGTTTCGCCACAAAACGTGGTTCGACGACGAGGTAGCAGATTGCCTGACGAAACATGCGGTCGCGGTTTGTATGTCCGACGCGCCAGACTGGCCGATGTGGGATCGAGTAACGACGAATCTCGTTTACATCCGGTTGCATGGGCATACCCGCAAATACGCATCCAGTTATAGCAAGCTCGCTCTCAAGAAATGGGCAACACGAGTTGAGTGCTGGCTACAAGAAAACCGCGATGTGCACGTTTACTTCGATAATGACGCCGAAGGCGCAGCGCCGGAGAATGCCCTTACACTCTTGGAGATGTTGCGCTGAGTCGCGAATAGCCGGTTCGGCAAGCAAAGGTGCCCGCGATACGCGTCAGGCTTAAACCCTGAGTTACCTTCGTTTCTGGCAATGCGCGCAAAACCATGAAGTGCGGCCACCGATCGTTGCTGATTTCAACGCGCGACCGCAGTGCGGACATCTGCCTCGCGTTCCACGATGCGTCAGCAGCCAGGATTTCGGTAAACGATTGAAATCGGTCTTCAACGCAATCGCTTTCTCCAGCACATGGCACATTGCACGAAACAATCGACTCAAATCCTTGTCGCTCAATCTGCCCGCGTCAGTGCCAGGATGCATGCGTGCGCGGAAAAGAATTTCATCTGCATAAAGGTTACCGATCCCGGCGATTAACTGCTGGTTGAGCAAGATCGCTTTCACTGCGCCGCGATGTTTTCCGAGAACCGCCTTGAATTGCGAGAGACTAATTTTCAGCGCATCGGGGCCGATGCCCCGTGTTTGCAGAAATTCATCCAAGTCCTGGATTAACTCGATCTCGCCAAATTTCCGTTGATCGTCGAACGCCAATCGGCGGTTGTTCACAAATCTAAAAAGGACGCGCGCAGTGTTCGGCGTTTCTTCGTCGCGCTTGAGATACTGAAGCCAGCCTGTCATGCCGAAATGCAACCGCAACCAGAGCTCGTCACCGGAGCGCACAAACAAATGTTTGCCGTGCCTGCGGCTGTTTTCGAAACGGCGCCCTTTCAGTCGCCGGGCCAGCCCACGCGCGGAAACGTGTTTCAAAACATACGCATCCCGCACTTCGACATTGGTGATCCGTTGGTGCAGTGACGTGCTGTCCAAATATCGCTTGAATGTTTCGACTTCGGGCAGCTCTGGCATCGTGCTTACGTTTGCACTTAGTTCAGGTAATGTCCCGCGAGCAGCTCGATAAGTTTCTGCGACTGTTAAAAACGTCGCCGTCCGGCGCGGTGTTCAATCCGTGGTGGCAAATCGATGACGAAAACGACATCGGTCCAAACTGCCCAGCGATTCGCAGAAAACATTTGACCGTCTACTTTCGGGAACGGCTCGGCAAGGCACGGCTCGCGATCGTCGGCGAAGCGCTCGGGTACCGCGGCGGTCATTTCACTGGAATCCCGATGACTTCGGAGCGCATGCTGCTCGGGAAAAAACCAGAGATTGTAGCGGCGCTGTCTCAGCGCCAAGCACTGAACATCCTGGGCTATGGCGGTCGCAGACCGCCGCTACAGATTATTGCAGAGATCAAGCCACGCCGCACGAGCAAGCCAAGTGTTTGTCCGGCTGCTTTTTCGGAGCCGACGGCGACAATCGTCTGGGGGGCGTTGCTGAAGACTGGCACGCGACCGGATGAGTTCGTCTTGTGGAATGCGTTTCCGTGGCATTCATTCGATCCGCACCGCGGAGGCTTGAGCAATCGTATGCCTAACAAGTCGGAGCAATTTTCCGGTCGGCCTGTGCTGAAGGCCTTCCTCGAATTATTTCCTTGCCCGCAAATCGTCGCGCTGGGAAAAATCGCCGCCGCTCAGCTTGCCCACCTTGGTTTAAATGCGCACTGCGTTCGCCATCCAGCATCCGGCGGCGCAAAACTCTTTCGCCAGCAAATCGCCAAAATCGTCGACTAATGGCTGCTATCACCTCTCAGAGAGACGCGGCTCGATTGAGCTTCAGTTCAACAGTTCGTACCAATTATTTCGCCGGCGCGGGTCGTAGCCTGCGCCTCGGATGAGCGATTCGATTTGCGCGGCATCCAGGCGAAAAGTCGTGCCAGCGCTGCTAACGACATTTTCTTCCATCATCACAGAGCCGAAGTCATTCGCACCGTATCTGAGCGCGATCTGGCCGATATTCGGACCTTGTGTCACCCACGAGCTTTGAATGTTTTCGATGTTGTCGAGGAAAATCCGTGCGAGAGCTTGCACTCGCAGATATTCGGACACACCAGTCGGTTGCTTCACTTTCAATACCGTATGCTGCGGTTGAAAGGTCCAACAAATAAATGCGGTGAACCCGCCGCTGCGATCCTGTTGATCGCGAATCCGCTGCAAATGCTCGACGCGATCTTCAATGGTCTCGACATGGCCGAACATCATCGTGGCGCTCGATTTCAATCCGAGCTCATGCGCCACCTGCATGACCTCCAGCCATTGGTCGCTGTTGATTTTCAAAGGGGCAATCCTCTTCCTTACCCGGTCCACGAGGATTTCGCCGCCGCCACCCGGGATTGAGCCGAGCCCGGCCGTCTTAAATTCCGAAATCACTTGTCGCAGCGGCATTCGAAATGTCTCCGCGAAATGTTGAAACTCCGGCGGACTGAATCCGTGAATATTGATGTGCGGATATTTCTCGCGGATGTGATGCAACAGATCGATGTACCATTGGAACGGCAATTTCGGGTGATGCCCGCCCTGCATCAGGATTTGTACTCCTCCTGCAGCAGTCAGTTCGTCCAACTTTTGATCAAGCTCCTCGAAGCTCAGCACGTAATGATCTTCGTCGCGTTCGGTCCGATAAAATGCGCAGAACTTACAGTAAACATTGCAAACGTTCGTGTAATTGATGTTGCGATCGACGATGTAGGTCACGATCTCGCGGCCGTGGCCGCCGTAGCTTTTTGCCTTTGCTAAATCGCGACGCGCATTCGCAAGCGCCGCCACTTCTTCCAGCGGCCAGCGATACAATTCCAGCGCGTCATCTGCGGAAATCCGCGCGCCCTCCAAAATTTTCTCCGTCAGCGCATCTCGGTTGAGTGAAACCATGCCTGGTAAACCTTAAATGCTGCTTCGCGTTTTGGCACGTACCAAACTGTAGGGCGTTTGTGTCAAACGCCAGGTATCGGCGTCTCACAGAGATGCCCTACAATTCGTGATTAAAACGGCGATCTGGAGATCGCCGCGCCTTGTTTTTTGCGGTCGCGCTTACACCATGGTGATATGGCGGAGCGAATCGCAATTATCGGCGCAGGCGTGTCGGGCCTTACCTGCGGTATCGTTTTTGCCGAGCGCGGTTACCGCACTGCAATTTTCGCGAAGGACATCGGGCAACAAACAACCTCCAGCGTCGCTGCCGCGGTTTGGTTTCCGTACCATGTCGAGCCAGCCGAAAGAGTGATCCCATTGGCGCTCGAAACCTACCAAGTGCTCCTCGATCTCGCCCGCTTTCCCAAAAGCGGTGTCTCGATCATTGAATTGCGGCAGTTTTTGCGGACCGGTGAGATTGAAATTCCAGATTGGGCGATTCCGCTGGGCGCTTCTGTCATCCCGAGCGAAGTCGAGGGATCTCTCGAGTCATTCAAAAGCGGTTTCTCACTGCGCGTCCCGCTCACGGACACCACGATTTATCTCGATTACCTCACCGCGCGCTTTCACAAGGCTGACGGCGAAATCCGTGCGAACGTCCGTTTCGAAAAACTCGAAGATGTCGATGCCAAATTCGACATTGTGATCAACTGCGCAGGAATCGGGGCGCGCGAGCTTGTGCGTGATGCTGATCTCGAGCCACGTCGTGGTCAGGTCGCAATCGTGCCGAAAATCGAGGGTCTTGCCTGCGCGGTTGTTTGTGATGACGCCCCGCTCATGTACGCGATCCCACGTGCGAACGATTGCGTCTTCGGTGGAACAAACGATCTCAGCGACAACTTGGCGGCAGATTCCGCGACGACACAACGAATTGTCGGGGAATGCAGCCGTGTGCTGAACATTAACAAACCGCGCGTTCTCGCGGAGCGCGTCGGTCTGCGTCCGTTCCGAAAGTCAGGCTTGCGCCTCGAACGCGATCGCATCGACGACGGTCGCGCCGTCATTCACAATTACGGTCACGGTGGCGCCGGTTTCACCCTTTCCTGGGGCTGCGCGCGTGAAGTTCTCGACATCGCAGCTTCGTCTGGATAGTGCGCGCGTACCGCGTGCTGGTTTCAGTGTCAGGGAGAAATAATTTCTTCCCAAGCAATTGCTACTCGAGACCACGCCGGTTTTAGGTGAAAGCCTGCGACTGGAAAGTTCGCGAACCCGAGGAAGGCTTCGCCAGCACGCGAGACGCGTGCGCTACCCTACGTCAGCGCGATGCACTGAAATGAGCTGACGACGTCGTCGGGGCCTTTTTCGGAGAAGAAACTTTCGTAGTAGCCAGGACCGAGGTCCCAATGCGGGCCTTTGTAATAATCGTCGCGAAAAAACCGCCAAACGCCGCTGACCACAATGACGCAGCTCATCCGGTCGTTCCAGTAATCGCCGACGTAATGAAAACTCAAATTCGTGCGGGCGTAGGAACCCTTAAATCCAATGTGATCGTAAAGCACTAACTCAGGCAGCCGAGTAATTTCCTTGTTTGGTTCAAGTTCGACCTTGCCAGCACCGGAAGAGCGATAGCTGAGCGAGCCGAGGCTCCATTTCATGTCGATGACGCACCCGTTGTCGGGTGACAATTCAATTTTGGATAGTCGTGGCATAAGCGTGAAGGGCGGTGGGTTTCCAGTAATTTGATCAGATGAAATCTGCTCTGTCGAGCAAAGAGATTACAGTCTTCCGAAACTGTCTGTAGCGTCTGCTGTCCTCAGCGGAGAGTCGTATCACTTGCTTGCTTCGATACGAGTGCGCGGGAGACAGCGCACACTACAACACGTGAACTTTATAGTTCACCTCACGGGGATTTTGCCCAGCCGATTACGCCACAGGCAACGCGGCCGCCTGCGTCGCCGGATGGTTGAGTCTTCAGATCGTCGGGTTTCGCGTGGACCACGACCGCACGGCCAATCGCCGATTTCGCATCGTTCCCAAGGGAAATCTGATGATCGACGTAATCCAGCTTTGCGTTGCCGGAAGAGTCTGCTTCCACGTTGCCCATGTCGCCCTCGTGCCGCGCGGCTGCATCTGGCGCGGCGTGCGGTTGGTTCGTGGGATTGAAATGTCCGCCTGCGGAACTTGCATCGACCGCGCTGCAATCGCCAAATTCGTGTATATGAAAGCCGTGCTTGCCGGACGTCAGGCCCGATAGCTCTGCGTGGACTTGCACGCCATCGGCGCCCGGAGTGAACGTGACGGTGCCGCTGACTTTGTTGCCTGCGGTGGGGTGCAGCACCGAAATGCCTTTGGATGAAGCCGCGGATTTCGCCGCGGGTGTTTGTGCCAGCGCAAATAAACCTGCAAACGATGCAAGCACCAGCCCGATGAAGGAAGCTTTGATGAAGTTCATGTCAGCATTTGTATTTCGCACGAGTCGGCGCGTCCAGTCGCATCAATGTTCGTGCAAAGAACGGCACGCACAGAGTGACGCCTTAAGCGCGGTCCTTCAACTGCGTTGTGCCGGATGCGCGTGCGCAGTGGACACAACAGAAGATTTGTCCGTCGGCTTCGACGCCGTGGCCCATGATACGGCAATTGCAATGCGGGCAAACAGGTGCGAGCGCATGGATCGCGCACTCGAAGCTATCAAAGATGTGGCGGTGTCCCTCCACGACGATTTCAAACGCCTTGTCATAATCGTTCCCACAAGCTTCGCATCTCGGCATACACAATTCGTTCGCGTGAGAGGCAGTCAGTGGCGGTGTCTGATTTAACGTCGCGAAAGCAATTTGGTCGATCCAGCCGGCATCACCGATGCCGGCTACAACTGCGCGCTCCGGAAATTCTTCTGGTCTTGAAGCAGGCGGAAAGTTATCACTGGTCGCCGTGAAGCTTGGGCTTTATCGCATTCTGGATCCCGCTCACTCGTGGAAGCGATGGCTTTTCGAGCGGCTGCAAGTCCCAGCGGCGACACGCAAAAGGCTGTGAGGTAAATCAAAAAGAAAAGATCATGCCCAACTCTCGAAAAAAATTTGTGGTGAAGCCGGGATCCAAGATTCGGTTAAAGCGCTTCGATCCCAGCTACCATGGCGAACATGAATCACGCAAGTCAGCTTTGCCCGAAATCGCTAAGAACCGCCAGAAAATGGACGAACTGCAATATCTTATGTATGCGGAACACAAGCATTCGCTTCTCGTTGTATTGCAGGGGCTCGATGCTGGTGGCAAAGACGGCACAGTCCGCCATGTCTTCACTGGAATGAATCCAGCGGGCTGCATTTCTGTTGGTTTCAAACAGCCGACCCCGAAAGAACTCGCGCATGATTTTCTCTGGCGCGTGCATCCGCATGTGCCTGCCAAAGGTTCAGTCGTAATTTTCAATCGCTCCCATTATGAAGACGTGCTGGTGGCGCGCGTTCACGACTTGGTGCCAGAAAAAATCTGGTCGAAGCGTTACGATGAAATCAATGATTTCGAAAAGCTGATCACCACGCAAAACAACACGACGCTCATCAAATTTTTTCTGCACATTTCAAAAGAGGAGCAGCTTGCCCGGTTTGAGAAACGACTGGATGACCCGGCGCGTCAGTGGAAGATCAGTGAATCCGACTATAAGGAACGCGAATATTGGGATGATTACATCAAGGCGTTCGAGGATTTGCTCAACAAGACGAGCACCGAACACGCTCCGTGGTTCATCATTCCTTCAAACCACAAATGGTTTAGGGACCTGGCTATTTCACAAATTATTGTCCGGGCGATGGAAGAAATGGACATGCAACTTCCCGAGCCAACTGTGAACCTTGCGGAGATCCGGCGTAAATATCATCAGGCAGCCGATCAGGCGAAATCGGACAGAAGTAAGAAACGTTAACGTTGTCCGAAATCGCGCCACCACAACGCCTGACGTTCCTCCTGGACGAGTCGCCGCTGAATAGGATTCAGCGATGGCTTTGGGTGCTCTCGAGCGGAGGAACGTTGCTGGATGGCTACGCCATTTTCGTTCTCGGCGTGGCGATGCCCATCATCATTGCTGATTTTCACATTCAACCCGGTGTGGTCGGTCTCATTGGAGCGAGCCTCGTGTTTGGTGCTGTTATTGGAGCAGGAGTTGGCGGGCCAATGGCGGACCATCTTGGCCGAAAGAAATTGATGCTCGCCGACATGATCATCATTACCGCTGGCGCCTGTACCAGTGCGCTGGCCAATGGACCGACAATGCTTTTTGTCGGACAACTACTCGTCGGGATCGGGGTGGGTATCGATTTCCCTGTCAATAGCAGCTACGTCTCCGAAATTCTGTCCAAGCCTAGTCGTGCGCGAATGATGGTGGCCACGATTGCCTGCCAATCTGTCGGCATGCTGCTCGCGACAGCGGCCACGCTGATCTTGCTAAGGAGCGGCAGCGCTCAGGCTTGGCGGCTATTTCTGGCGACGGAAGCCGCAGTTGCCCTGCTCTTTTTTGTCTTACGTATGTCGGCATTCGGCGTCTTCCTTTTGCCAATCTTAAAAGAAAAATTCGGTGTTCCGAGCGTTCTTGGAATTTTATCTGGGGTGAGTCTGCTGGGTTTACTCGTAACTTTAATTTTCAAATGTGAGGACACAGAATAGTACCTTTTCCGAGCAGTAGAGATGGCTCCGTTTTGTTTCGCGGACAGTGAAGTGGGCTTGAACGAGAGGTGCACCGCATTGATTGAATGAAAATCTCGCCTTGACGATTGCAGTCTTATTTCCGATATAGCCGCCTGTCCTGCGTCGCTTTGGGTCGCGTGGGGCTGCGCTTCTAGCATATGCAACCTTTTTGTGGATGGATGCGCCCCCCGCCGATTGCGATTTGGATCGCCTCCCTTTGTGCGCTTTTGACGGCCGTAACTGTCCGGGCGCAGGCGCCACAATCGGCTCCAGCGCCTCCGCCGCCTCCTGTCATCCGCTCCATCGACGTGGAGTACACGGGCCCTGCATCGATCAGCAAGGAACGCATTCTGGCGCAGATGCGCACAAAAGTTGGCCAGATTTATTCAAACGAGATCGTGCAGGAAGATATCAAGGCGCTGTACGGAACCGGTTACATTCGAAACGTTCGAATATTTGCTCAGCCTCAAGGCGACGGTGTGAAGGTGATCGTTGCCGTTCAAACCCAGGAGGTCTTACGCGAGATCGAAATCAACGGCGCCGAACGCGTCAAACCGAAGAGACTCCGCAAAGAGATGAAGGTGAGGCTCAATCAGGCGGTAAATGAGCAGGCACTCGAGGAAGCTCGCCAGAAAATTATCGAAATTTATCAGGGGAAGGGATACAACGACGTCAGCGTTGAATACCGCGTGGAACCAATCGACGAGAAACGCGGCACAGCGCGCGTCATTTTCACGGTGACCGAAGGCGTCAAAGGCGCGATAAGCCAGATCCGTTTCGAGGGCAACGCGCATATTACCCAAAAGGAATTACGCAAACAGATGAAAACCCGTGGAAGAACACTGATCTATTTCATGGATAAGACGGGTCGGCTTGATGAAGTTCAGTTGGAACAGGACTTGGACAAGATCCGCGAGTACTACCAAAACCACGGCTTCATCGACGTGGAAATAAAAGAAGTGCGCAAAGATCGCACTCCAAAGGGCCCGATGATCATCACGATCGTGATTGCGGAAGGTCCACAATATCACGTCCGCAAACTGGCGATCACCGGTTACGAGCACACCACCGATGCAAGAGTTCGCGCCTTCATAAAAATGAAAGAGGGCAGCGTCTACTCGCCGAAACAGCTTCATGACGATGCCAAGGCTATTGCCGACGCTTACGGCAGCGGGGGCTACGTCGATCTTGTGATTACACCTGAAGGGACGCCGGCCGGTCCGGCGCTCATAGACGTGCACTATCTCATCGAAGAGGGCCCCCGCTCGTTTGTGAATCGGGTGAATATTGAGGGGAACACGCGCACCAAGGATAAGGTTATCCGTCGCGAAGTGCTCGTTGCTCCTGGAGATGTTTTCAACACAGTCCGTGTAGACACCACAAAGAAGCGTCTGGAGAATCTGGGTTACTTTGCAAAGGTCGAGACTTATCCGGAGGACACAGATATACCGGGCCGGAAAGATCTAACGGTTTTGGTCCAGGAAAAACGCACCGGTTCCCTCAGCTTTGGCGGTGGCTTCAGCACGGTCGATAAGCTGGTAGGGTTTGCGGAACTTACCCAAGGCAATTTCGATCTGTTTAACTGGCCGTCGTTCACTGGTGGGGGGCAAAAATTCCGGTTACGTCTTCAGTATGGAACCGAGCGAAAGGATTTTGTTCTGGCGATCACCGAGCCTTACTTTCTCGATCGACGTCTTTCGCTGGGTGGCCAGCTTTTTTACACCGAGGCGAATTACTTGAGCGCAGTGTACGACCAGCGCAATTACGGAGTCTCATTTGAGCTCCGCAAGCCAATCAACGCATACATGTATGGTACCCTGGGATATATGCTGCAGGACATCGACATCTTTAACGTGGACCCGACCTCCTCCGAATTCATTCAGTCGCAAAAGGGATCATCCGTTGAAAGCAAGATTCTCGGGAGCCTCGTCTTTGATTCGCGCGACAATCCGTTGCTCTCTCGCCGCGGTCAGCGCATCACATTTTCGCCTATGATCGCCGGTGGTTTTCTGGGAGGCGACACCCAGATTTACGCGTTCGATCTGGAGGGATCACAGTATTTCCGCTTGCCGAAGGATACCATCCTGCTCCTCAACGGCGAAATCTCGACGGTCAGCCAATGGGGTAGTGGCAACCTGGTGCCGATTTATGAGCGGCTTTTCCTCGGAGGCTCGAACAATCTCCGTGGCTTTCCGTTCCGCGAAGTTGGTCCACAGGATGAAAACGGCGAGCCAGTTGGCGGTCAATCAATGGCGCGCGCCACGTTGGAATGGACCTTCCCGATCATAGAAAAAGCGCGGGGCGCAGTTTTCTACGATACGGGTTTTGTGAATAGCAGCGCATGGTCTTTTGGCTTCAATCATATGGCCTCGGATGTCGGTGTAGGCCTCCGGCTTGATTTGCCGATCGGTCCACTACGCCTCGATTACGGATATCCGATCATGCGTGACGGCTACAATGGCGGCGGCCATTTCAATTTCAACGTGGGCTATCAATTTTGAACGAATATATGTGGTTGCACTCTAACCCGATTCGTCCAACCATATCCTCTGTTTTTATGAAAAAGTCTCTGTCAATACTCTTTGCGCTGACGCTGGTTGCTCCAATTGTGGCCTTCGCACAGGGCACAGCCAAAATTGGAACGGTTGATATGCAGCGAGCGTTCAAGGATTACACTAAAACCAAGGACGCCGAGGTTAAAATCAACGACGCCAAGAATGCCGCCAAAAAGGAATACGACGACAGGGCGGAAGCTTACAAGAAGGCGCTCGATGAGATCAACAATCTGAACAAGCAGCTTGAATCCCCGGCATTGAGCGCGGACAAAAAGACGGGCATGGCCAAGGAGCGCGATGACAAAATCGCCAACATCAAAAACATGGAACGCGAGATCAGCGACTTTCGTCAGACGCGGGAGCGTCAGTTGCAGGAGCAATTGATGCGAATGCGGGAGGGGATTGTGAAGGAAATTACCGACGTCGTCATAGAGAAAGTCAAAACCAAGAACCTCGACTTTGTGCTGGATAAATCAGGCGTCAGCATCAATGGGGTTCCTGTCGTGCTGTACGCGCCGGAAAACGTTGATTTCACAAACGAAATTATTGAAGTCCTAAACAAGCCAGGTCGCGCTACAGCTGCGGCGAGGAAGCCTGCAGTAGCCGCGTCCGTTACTCCGGCGGCCGCAAGAGCTACGAAGCCCTGAGGTTCGCTTCGAATTTCAACGATACACGCGGGCTAAACTCGCGTGTATTTTTTTGTACGGATGAAATCCGCTGCTGACACGCCGGTGGCCGTGAGCAGTTGCGAACCTCCAAAGAATGTTTTTTCGATCCCGACTTCAAATAACGATATGCGCGATTACGATCGTGCTCGCGTTTGGCACCGGTTCGTTTGCTGCGGATTGGCAGGCAACACTTAGCAAGGAGCCCCGTGGGAATTTTCCAGAGTTGCGCCCTCTGCGGGCGTCTTATCGTTTTGGCTGGTCTGGAGTAACCGCGGCCACCGGTGAGGTTCATTTCACCAAGCCATCGAACGACAAATTTGAACTCGAAGGTACAGGCCGAACCGTGGGCTTCGTTCGGGCGCTGTGGAAACTGGATGCCACGTATCGCGCCTTTGCGAATTCCCAAACACTGGCTCCGATTGAAACGCTACAAACCGAAAGCTACCGATCAAAAAAAATCGCCACCCATCTGACCTTCACCAATAGTGGAGTGACTCGATTACGAACTGAAGGCGAAGGCGCCGCCGCCAAGACAACCACGCGCGACTTTACTTTGCCTAACTTGTTCGATTTGCACTCCGCAGCGCTTTACCTCCGCAGTCAGTCCCTGAAGCAAGGGAGCGTTTATCGCGTCGCGATTTACGCGGCAACAAACGCTTATCTCGCCACTGTGACCGTGACTGGACGAGAAAAAATCTCCGTGCGCGCCGGTAGTTACAACGCGATCAAGCTTAATCTGCAACTAAAACACATCGGAAAACATCTCGAATTACAGCCGCACAAAAAATTTCGTGGTGCCACAGTCTGGGTGTCAGACGATGCCGAGCGGCTTATCCTTCGCATCGACGCACAGATTTTCGTAGGCACAGTTTTCGCGGAACTGCAGTCGGTGCGTTTCGATAATCCAAAATAAGACTAGTCGGGCTCCCATTGACCGCGAATCGGCGGCCCAGGCATCGGACGCATGCGCTGGCGATAGGGATTAGAAAACTGCTGGCGCGGCCCGGGCAACAAGCGCAGTGCCGCGAGGGTTTCCAGATCCAGCCGGCCAGTCACCTGCAGTCTCGCTCGCGCTTGGTAGGCACGCAGGGAGAATTCCATCGCGGGTCCGTAGATTCCGTCAATTTGTTCACGATACAGTCCAGACCGTGTGAGAACGATTTGCGCCGAGACAATCACATTGCGTTGAACGGCGGCAGGCGCGGTCTGAAACGGCGTGTCGGCAAAAACTGTCCCCGGCGAACCGGCCGGCCCCATGGGAGTTGAGGGAAAAACCTGTTGGTCCTGTGGGGCGTTACTAAAAGGCTGAACCGGAGGAGCGGGATTTGCGGCCTCCGTCTCATCGGAAGGGGGCTCGCCGGGCACAGTCCCCGTCGCAGGAGTCGGTGACGCAAATTTAGTCGTTGAGCGCGACGACGACCCGGAAGATTTAATCCCGAGCGATCGCAGCGTCTCATCATTCAGCTCGCCGCTAACCTGCAGACCGTTGCGAATTTGATACCGGCGAATCGCTGCAGTCACATTCGCATTCATGTCGCCGTTGACTTCGCCGTAGTAAAAACCTTCGTCCTTCAGAGCCTGTTGCACACTCTCAACGAGTTGGTCGGCTCGCATTAACATCATTGATCCCATGAAGATCACCGCCGCAATTGTGATTTTCATGGTCATTCGACGACGGCGCCCTTTGTCTATTCAGTGCCCTTCTGAGCTGTAGCTGCCACTGCTGATTTCCGCTGACTCAACGCGTCGCGATATCGCAGAACGCCGTCGGCAACCGCTGCCGCTAATTGGTCGCGATAGTCCTCGCTCACAAGTTTTGAAAGTTCGTCCTTGTTCGTAATAAACCCTCCCTCAATCAACACCGCGGGAGAAGTCACATTTGCGATCACAAAAAATTGCTTGGCTTGCGTCCCGCGATCGACGGACCGGGTCCGTACCACCAGCGCTTCCTGAATGAAACCGGCGAGAGTTTGGCTTTCGGGCTTGGGCGAATTAGACGGCGGCCACGAGAAAAACGGGAGCCACGAAGCGAAAGTAGAGCCTGAGTCGATCTGATGCGCCGCATAGTAAGTTTCCACGCCGGTCGCGACCGGTTTGTTGTCTTCGTTGAAATGAATACTGACGAAAATGCTTTCTTTCGCCCGGTTCCCGAACGCTGCGCGATCCGCCAGTGAGACATAGCTGTCGCCGACCCGAGTCATCAATGTGGCGACACCTTCGGAGTCGAGGAGCCGATCGACGCGGCGCGCAATGTCCAATGTCAGATCCTTTTCCATGACTCCGCCACACATTGCGCCGGAGTCTTTCCCCCCATGGCCTGGATCAAGAACCACTACCGCAAATGGTTTGGATGTCTGCGGCTGAGTTGACTTTGATTCCTTAGGAACCGCCGGATGGATCTGTTGATGAAACGAAATCCAGATAAGCGAGGCGATCATCAACAACAAGCCCACGACCCCAAGCACATTCCGGATGGCTCGTTTCATATGTAGTCCCCGTCAGAAGAATTCTCCTCAACATTTAATCACTGAGAAATGATGGAGCGCAATTCCTTATCTGTTAATGAACGATAACGAATTGGCCTGCTGCCATCGCGCTCCAGCACTGCCGCTTCGATCGCAGCAATGTTGAGTTGTTCCCTGCGATGTTGCGCGATAGCGTCGCGCGCGGGGACTTCTTTGGCTTCGCCGGCTTGCAACAACATGTGCCCGACGCTCCACGCGTCGAGCGCCGATTTCACTGCCGTTTCAAAGTTGGCGTCCGGTTTGTGCTCGCTTTTGAGAAACGCTTCCATCATTTCGACCGATTGGCGCGTGCCGCTGAGCACGGCGAAATCTTGTCGCGCTCGCGCGTAGGTGGCGCCGTTGCTCGCGATCTCGCCGTCATATTCTACTCGCAAAAACAAATCGTCCTCGGGGCGTGCGCCCACCTCCGCGAAAAGCATCCGCGCCAGATACGGTGGCCCATAAATCTGCTCGAACGCGCTTTTCATGACAGGACTGAGCGAATAATGCGCGAGCCGCCGCAGTGAAACATCCCCAGCCGATCGGGTAAAGCCTTCAGTGCTGGCCAGTTCAATCGCGGCCATTCGCAAACGCTCGATGTCGCCAGGATGCCCAATTCCTCCCATTGCGATCCGATCGTAGATCTCGAAAAGTTTCTGGCGCGTCTGACCAAGCGTGACAAACAGAATGCCTTCGCGATAACCCAGCGCCGCGATGGGACTACCAGGGGCGAGCTGGCCTTCGATGTACTCGCGCCGGTTGGCGATCGCTTCGACCCAACGATACGGCTCTTCGATCATGCGACCATTTCTTTGAACACAGCGCCGATTTTGCTCTCGGGCAAAGTGGTGATGCCTTCGCGCGATACAATCTTGATTATGGGAAAAATCTTCCCGTTACGATCCACACCCGCTGTCGCCGTATCGGATTCCGCAGCCGTATCGAGCGCTCGCAGTGCGAGCGATACCGCTTCCTGTTCGTTCAACTTATGCAGCCGCTTCGCGCCCCACGTATTTTCATAATACAGAATGCCGCGGACGGCAGGCGACCCGGATCCTGTTGCCGCGTAATCGGTCGCTTCAAATTGCGCGCCCATTGCATCATAGAAGTAAAGACGCGCCTCAGGTTTCGAATTTCCGTCGTAAGTCGCAAAGATCGGGACTACGACACCGACGCCTTGCATGACGAACCCGAAATTGTCGCGCAACAATTTCGAGAGCGCTCGCACTTTGCCGTCAACACTCATCTCCTGGAGCTGAGTTCGCCGGAAATATTGGAGTGAATGTTCGAGCACGCGCGCCATTTCCCACGCGGTCGCAGGCACACCGGCGATGGCCATTATCGACTGTCTGTCGATTTCCAGGACCTTGTCCGCACGATCGTAGACGACAGTGTTGCCCGCAGTCGCACGGCGATCTCCCGCAACCAGAACGCCGCCGGAAAATTTGAACGCAAGGATCGTTGTCGCATCGGTCGGTTGCCACGTCTGTTGTTGCGTTGCGTTTTGTGGCATCGGCCCAATGGCAGTCGGCCCAAGCAAACCTTTGCGCCGCATCAGCGAAGGAAAGTCATCCGCTGCACCATAAAAGTTCTGGTCAAATCCCAACTGTGCACGGTCCATTATTGACCGGTGCGCTGGCGATAGCGCTTGGATTGGTTGGGATCGACCTTGCGCATTTTCTTTAATAAATCCTTTGTGTCCGGCCGTGAAACGTCCGGCGAACGCGGGCCACCGCCATCGCCTTGTTTTGGTCCCCACGGAGCCGGTTCCGCCGGCTTTTGAATGCGCTCAGGCATAAAAAAACGTACGAGCAAAAGTTCGAAACGCAAGCCATCCGACACGCAGAATCATTACACCAACCGGGTGATTCGTTAAGACTTGCAAAAACAACGGTTAAGCGCGGCGAACCCGCTTGTCAGATAAATGTCCCGGTGGCAAAATTCCACTGAGATGAAAGCAATCGGTGTTCTTTGCGCGATAAGCTCTCTCGCGCTTTGGACTGCTTTTGCGGAGACGCCCGCGCCGCACGAAGGAAAACTAGCGGAATCCGCACAACTTGAAGCTTTGGCAAAAAAGATCGACGAACAAAACGTCAAGATCGACGCGCTTTCTCAAGAGATTCTCAAACTCGAGCAAGAACTCTCACATGCTCGGCCAGGAGTAATGGTCGGAGAAGCTGCACCCGCCTCACCAACCGGTGCCGCTGCTGGAGCATCCGCATCACATTCCGCCGTCGAAGGTAACACGCACACTGTTGCGCGCGGAGAAACGCTCACATCGATCGCGAAAATGTACAAGGTGACTGTGGACGATTTGCAAAAAGCCAACCACATCGAAGACGGCCGTAAGTTGCAGGCCGGCCAAACCATCATGATTCCGACGGCATCGCCTGCTGCTTCCAGTTCGCCGTCGCCTTGACGGACAACGAGATCTCCGGTGAACCAAAAGTGGTTTCTTCGCAAGCATGAGGACGGAAGCACCTTCGGGCCGGTGCAGTTCGACCAGATCACGCGTTGGGCTGCTGCGGCGCAGATCGCGCCGCACGACACCCTATCGAGCGACGGCCAGACGTGGGTGAGAGCGCCGATGGTACCGCAGCTGAGCATGGACTGGCTCGTCGAGCTAACAAGCGAGCATTATTATGGACCGACCACGCTCGGTACCTTGCGGGAATTTATTCGGCTCGGCGAAATTGATAGCGAAACTGTCGTGATCAACAGTTGTGACGGTACTCGCCGTCAAGTCAGGGAAATGCCCGACCTGTGGGAAACTGCGCCGTCAGAGGCCGACGAGAACCAATTCCAAATTCAACTTGGCGATCCCGTCGGGCCGAGCGTAGCGAAAATGTCCGGGGGTCGTCTCCAAGAACGAATTCGCGATCTTGAGGAAACGCTTCAGGAAGAACGCCGTGCACTGGCCGAGAGCCAACAGCGTTACAACGAGCTGGAGCAAAAATACCAGGAGCTTTTGCTGCGTGATCTCTCTTAGCTCAGCGATCTCGTCCGCCAAGTTGTTAGACCGGCAATCGCTGCTCTTCCGGTTCCGCAACTTCTGAGGTGACAATTTCCTCGTCAGACTCTGCTTCACGCTGAGGCGACGACTCTAACAGACTCTGCCGGCATAACTGCGCGTATCTTTGATCGAACACCAGCAATTCGTCGTGGGTGCCGCGCTCGACGATGCGGCCGTGATCCAACACCAGGATCTGGTCCGCACCGACGATTGTCGAAAGGCGGTGCGCAATCACAATCGACGTCCGATTCGCCATCAAATGTTCCAGCGCCTCCTGGATTAAGCGTTCCGTCGCCGTGTCCACACTGGCAGTTGCTTCATCGAGAATCAAAATGGGCGGGTCCTTGAGCAGCGCCCGCGCAATTGAGAGCCGCTGTTTTTCGCCAACGCTCAATTTCACACCGCGCTCGCCGACCACGCTCTCCAACCCTTGCGGCAAACGCTCGATGAACTGTCGCGCATTCGCGGCATCCACCGCGCGCCATAGTTCCGCATCACTGGCCGTTGGTTTGCCCATCAAAAGATTTTCGCGAATCGATCCGTTGAAAAGGAAACTTTCCTGCGTCACGACGCCGACGCCTTCGCGCAAAGTGCGCAGGTCGTACTCTCGAACGGGCTTGTCATCTACATAAATCTGGCCCGAGTCGAACTCGTAAAAGCGCACGAGCAAATTCACCAGCGTCGATTTTCCCGCACCAGTCGCACCGACAAGCGCAGTCGTGGTGCCCGGTGGCGCGTGAAATGAAATGTGCCGAAGCGCAGATAACCCGTCGACGTAACTGAAGCTCACATCGTCGTAGCGGATGTCGCCGATGATGGGCAGCGCAGGCCTGTAGGGGAAGCTGACAGCTTCCCGCGTGTCATGGCGTTTTGGATGAGGGAACCTGTCAGGTGCCCCTATAGACTTGATCTTCGTTACAGCGCCCGGCTCGGCGTCTTCGTCGAGAATCTCAAACACACGTTCGCCCGCTGCGCGGCCGGCCTGCACCAATTGATTCAGCTGATGCAAACGGCTGATGGGATCGTACAGAAATGCCATGAGCATCAGGATTCCGACCAGATCGCCCAGCTGCAAGCTGCCGGTTAAAACGTCGTGACTGCCAAATCCCAGCACGAGCAACGCGCCGATTGCTTCGAACATCGACATCGACGGCGAGTAAATCGCCCATGTCCGCATCACCACCAACGTGGCGTGCCGCAATTGATCGCTGGCGCGATTAAAACGCGCATGTTCCTCGCGTTCGCGGGCGAAGCTTTTGATCTGACGAACACCGGCAAGATTGTCGTGTAACAGCGCGTTGATATTCGACGCAGCGCGCCGCTGTAATCGATATCGCCGGTGCGCCGTAAGCGTATAAGCGAGCGCGCCCGCAATCAGCAGCGGCAGTGGCACCAGCGCAAGCAACGCAAGCTTTGGATTCCAATAAAACATCACCGCCACTACGATTACGATTTGTAAAACCGCGACTACGCCTTGCTCGATTCCGTCGATCAACACGCGCTCGACCGAGTTCACGTCCTCGATCACGCGCGTCATCAAATCGCCCGTCGCCCGATTATCGAACCAGCGCAGCGGAAGCAGTTGAATGTGCGAATACAAATCGCTGCGCAGATCGAAAATGACTTTCTGCTCGAATGTGTTGTTCAGAATGATCCGGAGCGAATTGAAAACGTGTTGAACAACAAAAGCCACTGCGGCGAGCAAAATCAGCGGAAGCAATTTGTCCGGCCGGTTCGCGCGGACCACATCCTCAATGATCCACTTGGTCACACTCGGAAACACGATCACCATCAAGGTGCCGAAGATCGCGCACGTGAGTGTTCCCGCAGCCAACCAGGGATACCGCTTTAGATACGCAAATACGCGCCAGACCGTTTTCATCGCGTGACAAATTTACCAGAACCCGGTGAATCACGCGAATGGCTGCGCCGCGTTGAATTGTTAGACCGTGATTGGCCAAGACGTGTTCGTGGTTAAGATTTGCGCGTGCCGAACGAATCGCATCCGTTCCCGGACAAAGTTCACATCGAGCAGCTTGACGTTTTCACGCGCGTCGGAGTGCCAGAGGAAGAACGGGCGAATCCGCAAAGGTTGACCGTGAGCATTTCTTTCTGGCCGTATCAGCAGACAAGCGATCTGGCGGACCACATTGAACGGACAGTGAACTATTCAACCGTAGCGGAGCAGACGAAGAATTTTTTGCGCGATCAATCGGTGAAGCTGATCGAGACGCTGGCGGAAGGGCTGGCAAGTCATTTGCTCAAGAATTTTCCAATTCAAAAGGTGACGATCGAACTGCGAAAGTTCGCGTTACAGGACGCAAAATATGTTTCGATTACCGTCAGCCGAACTGCATCCGTCGGTTGATTCGAACGGAGAACTAATCAAAACGAACACGCGCTGCACTGGCTGTAGTGTCCGCTGTCCCCAGCGGACTGGTTGGAAAGAGAAATGGCACGAAACAAATCACCCGCTGGAAGCGAAGTTGTAGCCGCTTCCCTGTGGGAAGCGCCTCATCAGCATTCTTGCACGAGTGGATCCGCGTCGCTCACAGAGCGACGGCTACAGTTTGCCGCTGAAGACAGCGGCAACTACAATTGATGGATGAAAGGCGGTAATTGGAAAACGATCTCGAGCGAGCGGCACTTCGCCAACCGGAATCTCGAAGTTGTGACGGATTGTGTGCAAACACCAGGCCGGTCAGACCCGCGGGCTTGGACTATCGTACGTCGCAAACCGGCAGTCGTGATCGCACCATTGACGCGCGATGGAAAAATCATTCTTATTCGCCAGGAACGGATCCCGATCGAGCAGGCGATTTGGGAAATGCCATCAGGTCAGATCGACGATCATGATGGCGGTGAAGATAAAATTAAGAACACAGCTTTGCGCGAAGTTCGCGAAGAAACCGGTTACGAGTTGGCCCCAAACGGCGAACTTATTTCGTTAGGTTATTTTTTCTCGTCACCGGGATTTACAAATGAGCGCGGTTATTTCTTCCTGGCCCGTCCAGTTCAACCCTGTGTGGAAGGCCCGGACCGGGAGGAAGGTGAATCGATTCTCGATTGCCGCGGATTCAACAGCGAAGAAATTCGCCGCATGATCGCAGACAATGAAATTCGCGACGCCAACACGCTTGGCCTTTGCGCCACGCTCGCCGCTCGCGGCCTTTTATCGCTCGCGACGCGCTGACTTTCCGGACCGATGGCGCTGCGAGACATTTTCAAATTTCGTGATCCGCCGGAGAGCGAAACGTCCAAGCCATTCCTCGAGCACTTGGAAGACCTTCGCTGGACCATCGTAAAGATCGCTCTCACGCTGGGTATCGCGATGATTGTTTGTTTCACGCTTCGCTCGACACTGGTGCGCGTTATTCAGGCGCCGCTTAACCATCTCGGGTCACAAGTCGGAACACTCAAAGCGCTCGGCATCACAGATTCGATCGTGATTTCATTTCATCTGGCGTTTTACGCCGGGATTGTTCTCTCCTTTCCGATGCTGCTGTACTTTCTCGCGGAGTTCGTTTTACCGGCGCTCACCGCCGTGGAGAAACGGTTTATATTTCCAGCGATTGCCGTCAGTTTCGCGCTGTTTTTGCTTGGTGTGCTGGTCTGCTATTTCTGGCTGCTGCCGAAAACAATTCTTTTTTTCTTTCGCGACACCGAATCGCTCGGCTGGGCACCGACGTGGACGGTGCAGCAGTATTACTCGTTCGTGACGCGATTCACGATCGGATTTGGTCTGGCGTTTGAACTGCCGGTCGTCGTGCTGGCGCTGGTCCGATTCGGGCTGATCACCTACCGATTCATGGCGCGCACCCGCCCTTATGCCCTCGTGCTCATCTTTATTCTGGCAACAATCATCACGCCGACGCCTGATATTCTGACTTTGATCGCCATGGCCCTGCCGATGTGTCTGCTGTACGAAAGCTGTATCTGGATCGCGTGGCTGATGGAGCGCCGCGCATCGAAACGCATCGCCAACTAAAATCGCGTGCAGCATTCGCCTCAGAATCTTCTCTTCAGCGCATTTGCGTTCGTGCTCGGCGCGGCGGTCGGATCGTTTCTGAACGTTTGCATCTACCGCTGGCCGGTCGATCTCTCCATCAATCGACCGCGTCGTTCGTTTTGTCCGCAGTGCAAACAACCGATTCCATGGCATCACAATCTTCCGTTGATCAGTTGGCTCGCGCTTGGCGGCCGATGCGGAAATTGCGGAGCAAAAATCGCGTTCCGCTATTTCGCGGTGGAACTCGTTACCGCAATTCTGTTTCTTGTGATCTGGCAAAGATTCCCATCGCAGGTGGCGATTTCGTACTGGATTTTCGTTTCGTTTCTGATCGTCGGAACGTTTATCGATTTTGAGCATTTCATTATTCCGGACCGGGTGACGATCGGCGGAACAATCGCGGGCGTGGCTTGCAGCGTTGTTGTTCCAGCTTTGATGCAGACCAATTCGCGAGTGGCAGCCGGTGTTCGCGCGGCACTGGCGGCTGCACTCGGCTACGTGATTCTCTGGATCGTACTCGAAGCGGGAAAAATCGCTTTTGGCAGAAAACGGATCGTGTTCGACGCGCCGACGACGTTCACATGGAAAAAACGCGACGACGACGCCGATTTCATCGTGGGCACCGAGGAGAGTCTTTGGAGCGAATATTTTGCCCGCGAAAAAGATCGTCTTCTGCTCCAGTGCGACGAAGTTCGGATCGACGATCGCGAATATGGAAACGTGACGCTCGATTTTCGTTACGATCGCGTGAATGCGGATGGCGACGTGCTCATGCTCGATGATGTAACGCACATTTCCGGTGTTACGCGCAAGCTCGTCATTCCCCGCGAGGCAATGGGGCGCGGTGACCTGAAATTTCTTGCCGCGATCGGCGCATTTCTCGGGTGGCGCGCGGTGTTGTTCAGCTTGTTCGCAGGATCGCTTCTCGGCTCAGTGATTGGCTTGGTTACCCTGGTCGTCGGAAAACCTGTTTGGTCAGCCAAATTGCCCTTTGGACCGTATCTGGCATTCGGCGCATTGGCCTGGATGTTTTTTGGCGAAACCGTTTTACGCTGGTACGGAACGCTGCTCAGCCCGTAATGCCATTGGCCACTTGGGCAGGGCGAGACACAAACAATCTTGCATTCGAGATAAGCTACGAACGCAGTGACTATTTCGATTGAGCCTCCGTCACGGTGCAGGCGGGATTGATTGCTACGAAATGATCTTCACGAACGCGCGTTTGATTTTTCCCGATGGAATTCGCGATGGGCTTGAAGTTGTCGTGCAACAGGGAAAAATCGCTGCGATCCGCGAGCGATCCCTGGCGCACGGGGAAAATGAGATCATTGATCTCAATGGAAATTATCTCGCGCCCGGTTTTATCGATCTTCATGTGCACGGCGCGCTTGGCCGCGACACAATGGAAGCCTCGGCTGAAGCGTTTCGCTCTATTTGCGATTTCCACGCGAGTGGCGGCACGACATCACTTCTGCTCACGACGGCTACGGCGCCTCTTAACGAAATCGTCAAGGTGTTGCGAACGGTTCGCGATTTTCGATCAGCGATCAGTCCGATTGTCGGTGTTCATGTCGAAGGGCCGTTCATTTCGAAAGCGAAACCCGGAGCGCAACGGGGCGAGTTTATTCAGGACCCGTCACCGGCTGCTGTGCGGCAGTTGCTCGAATACGCGGACGTGCTGAAGCGTGTGACGATCGCGCCTGAACTTCCTGGAGCTCTTGAAGCGATCGAAGTCTTCCATTCTCTTAAGATCAGCGTGAGCGGCGGACACAGCGATGCGTGGGATGAAGATGCAAGGGCGGCATTCGAGGGCGGTATGCGCAGCGTGACACACACATTTAACTGCATGTCCAGCGCGCGCCGTCGTGGCACTTATCGGGTCGCCGGTTTGCTTGAGTTTGCATTGAGCGAACCAGAGATCGGTTGTGAACTGATCGCCGACGGTCATCACGTTTCACCGACGCTGATGAAAATGTTGTATCGCGCGAAAGGAGCCCATGGAATCTGTCTCGTGACCGATGCAACGCCTGGTGCCGGATTGCCGGAAGGATCGCGGTTCACACTCTTCGGCAACCAGTGCATCGTGGAAAACGGAGTTTGCCTCCTGGCTGATCATTCAGCGCTCGCGGGCAGCGCCGCACGCATGATCAACCTTGTACGCATGATGGTGCGCGAGTTGAACATTCCGTTGAATGAAGTCATCGCAATGGCGACGGAAAATCCTGCACGCGCTATCGGTCTCGCAACCAAAGGTCGGCTTATGGTCGGAGCGGACGCCGATTTGGTTGTGCTGTCGCCGCAGTTGAATGTGGTGCGAACGTTCCGCAGCGGCGAACAAATCTCGTCTCATTAACACCGTGGCTTCAGCCTGGGTGTGTGCCTTCGCTGCGGAGTTCAAGCCGTTTTAACGCCTTCCCTCTTTCATTAGACCGATGAAACGGTTCGCATCGTTGGGTTGCTTCTTTACCGGGCTAAAGCCGCGGTCTAAATGGCAATCTAGAGCGACATCAGAAATTCCGCGATGTCGAGCGCTGCGCGTGGGCGGCTCAGCTTGCTGATGTTGCCGGCCCATTCCCGCCACTGCTTTGCGCCGTCATCGAACGCGCGCTGCACCTGAGCGACAACTTCTTCGGGCGACTGGGCCATCGCGCCCGAATTCGTTTCGACGATCAAGCGAGCGTTGCCTTCCTCCTGACCGGCGACGACGTGGTTGATGATCATAGGACATTTTGCAGCAATCGTTTCCTGCACCGTCGCGCCACCGGCTTTGCCGATAAGCAAATGGTTCTCGTGCATCATGCGGGGGAGTTCGTTCGTCCAGCCAATGACCTTTATTGGGTGACCATCTGCGGCCGCGTCAATGCCGGACCGGAGTTCATCATGGCGACCGATGGTGACCGTGAGATCCAGATCAAGCTTCGCAAGCATACGCACCAGTTCTGCCGCGCCGCGCTTCGCGGCGTTGATTGTGTACAAAACCCGCCGGTTGGAATTAGTGGAAGGCAATGGACGATCTTCAGCGAAATCCGCAAACTTCGGACTGACCGGAAATCCAAAGATTTTGATTTTTTCAGAGGCGACGCCGCCGCTCCGCAGGACGCTTGCGCTTTGTTCGTTTGCAACAATGAAATAATCCGCAGGGCTTCGATACCAGGAGGCATTGATGGTGATCGAGTCGGTGACAACCACCACACATTTGCAGACTCGGTCGGCTCCCAAAATTTCCTGAAGCACATTGGCGTAGGCGGGAAAAGAGCAGACGACGATGTCCGGCTTAAACCGGTCCAGCACGGGACCAAACTGCGCCTTCAACCTGCTCAGTCGCCGAAATTCCGTGCTGTAATCTGTCTTGCGGTCGAGCCAGCGATAAACAAATCCCCATGCCCGTGGCGCAGAATTCACCAGCGCCAGATAGCTTCGGCGCACCAGATCGTTGATCGGCCCGTACGCTTCGGCAAACAGATCACGCAATTCCACGGCAGTCTTATCCGAAGCAACGCGAGCCAGCCCGTCGCGTACTCCTCTGGCGGCACTGTTATGACCCTCTCCAAAACCGGCCGTGAGAATCAATATTTTCTTCTTCATCTATCGTTAGGCGACATGGACTACGATCGAAGACACACACAGAGGGTAATCACCCGCGAAAGCATTTGGACTTTAATGGATATTTGTGGCCGGCAAAGTAAACTCCTGCGGAGATGAAATATCTCAGATTGATTTGGCGCATTGCACGACGGCTGGTTTGGGAAACCGCAATGGACAACACGACCGGGCTGGCCGCACAAATGGCGTATCTGCTTCTTTTCGCGCTCGCTCCAGGCACATTGTTTTTCTGGCATCTACTGGGCCTGTTTGGCACTGACCCCAGTAAGTTGCATCGGATGTTTCTTCTTTTGAAAAGCTTCATGCCGCCAGATCCAAAAGTGCAGGACATTCTGGACTCTGCCATGGCAAGTGTGGTGGTGACAGGTACCAGCGGGCTGCTCGCAAACGCCGGCATCATCCTTGGAATTTATTTCGGCACCGTTTTCATCGCTACGGTTTCACGCGCACTCAGCCACATGCACGGAGTCCGGGAAGATCGCCACTGGTGGTCCAAATACATCATCTCATTCTTCATGCTATTCTGGTTTGGAATTGTCATCGTGTTTAGCTTTAACGCCGTCGTTTTCGGCGAAAAGCTCGCCGGCATTGCAGAGGTGAATTGGCAACTCTCATTTCCGCTCCAGGCGTGGATCGCCGGATTGAATCTGCCGTTGACCGGCCTGGCATTGGTCGGGCTCGCGCTTACGCTTTACCTTCTCACGCCGGAGAACTATTTGACTGTTCGTCAGGCGCTGCCAGGCGCAGTTTTCTTTGCAGTCGGTTGGATCATCGCAACAAAACTTTTCCAGCTGTACGTCGCACGATACGATCGTTATAACCCGACTTATCTCGCGCTGGCGTCGATCATTGTGTTGCTCACGTGGATGTATTTGACTTGTCTGCTGCTGTTGCTGGGCGGCAAATTGAACGCCATCATCCGGCGCGAGCGCCAGAAGATGCGCGTTGCCCAGCCTGTCGCGCCCGCGCAGGCAGCGCCACTGACCTCATCGACGAATCCGTAAAGTTACCGATAAACGACGGTGAAAAGACGAAGCTCTTTGTGTTTGTAACTTTTTTCACAAATCGCTCCTGTAAGCGTTGATCGCGTCGCGCGCTCTGTTACGCTCCGTCGCAGTGGTGCGATTTCGCATTTGGCTTGCAACTGCGCTCGCATTTAGCGCATTGGTCGCGGGTCTTCTTTGCGGCCAGGTCAACGAAGGAAAACGTCGCGACCAATCCGAGGAAACCGAGGCACACTCGGCGTCCACTCCGAAACCAAAGAAATCTCCAACACCGAAAGGGAAGCGACACCATACCCCAACACCGAAACCAAAAACGGCGAAAAAAAGCGCGAAATCGAAGTCCGCACAAGACGAGGAGACGCCTAAGCCACGAAAAACGCCAACGCCGCAAGTAGAAGAAGAGCGCGCCGCGTCCGAACCAGCAGCGTCGCCGCTACGGGCGCTTGCCATGCCAACGCCAGCACCTTCGCCACAGCCGAAGCCTGCGCGTGCCGGTTCAGCCGGCGGACCGGCTCAGGTTGTAATCGAAAAATCAGGTATCGAGGAGGACCAGGGATTCGAGCCTCCGCCGTCGCCGCCGCCGCGCCGAGGTTTTTGGCCATGGAGTCGTCCTGTCACGTACCGCTACCTATCAAGTTCGGTAGTCGAAGCGATCCGGCGCGCGCCAGTGAAACGGCGTCGCTGGCAGTTCATTGTCGTGCACAACAGCGGCACGCGGCAGGGCAATGCGCGTGTGTTCGATTATTACCACAAGCACGTGCGCCGCATGCAGAACGGTCTCGCCTATCACTTCGTGATCGGGAACGGCACATCAACCGGCAACGGCCAAGTCGAAGTCGGCGATCGATGGCGGCGTCAGATAAACGGCGGTCATGTGCACAGCGATTATTTAAACAATATCTCCCTCGGCATTTGTCTCGTAGGCGATTTCAATCGAGACCAGCCAACGCGCGCACAGCTCGACGCTTGTGAGGAACTTATTCGCTTTCTGCGAGATCGCTGCGGCAAAACCGAGAGAGGCCCGATACCGGTGAAGCCACACCGCGACATCAACCCACCGCGCTGGCCCACGGATTGCCCGGGCGATGCTTTTCCTTATTCGTGGTTCCGCAGGTTCTAACGGTTCTACGTCGTCCTGAGCGAAGGGCAGCGAAGTCGATGGATCCCGCGAAATTACCGATAAAGTTTGCCACGGGATCTCTTGTCCGCGCTCGAGAGGACAGATTACTTCCGCGTCGCGACAATCAGATTCGCTTCCTTGTAATTCCATCGGTAACCGAATCCGAAGTCGAGCGGCGGCGGATTGGTTTGTTGGTAGAGTTCCTGCATTCGGGGCTGATAATGTTGTTTGAACATGTCTATGGGGCCGAGATAAACACCAAAAAAACGCAGATTCCACTTGTTAGGATCGAAGTAAGCGAGCGGAACGCCTGAATCGTCCTGCACGATCATGTTGCTATGATCGAGAATGAAATTGCGAATGGTGCCAAAACCGCTTTCGAACAACAGATACGAAGGCGATTTTAGAAAACTCGCGCCCGTGCCGAGACGTTGGCAAAATTTCAGGAAGCCGGGACTCGCTTTGATGCCGCCGTCAGAAATATCGGTCGTAAAATAATATAGTGTCTGTGCAGTGCCGGAGTGGTTGTCGGTGTAACGAATGCGCACTCCGGGCGTGCTACCGCCTTTTCTACTCGATGCGGCTTCTTCAAATGCGCCGCCGCTGTTGAGCGATCCCATCGAGACACTGTTGATCGATTTGTCCGCGCGCGCGATGCAGGTGTAAAGAATCGGCAGCACGCCGTTCAGGTTCTGCGCGTGCAGATCGACCTTCATATCTTTTGTGATGAAGTACGTCGTATTGAGCGAGGACTTCATCGCGTTTTCCAGATTTCCCAGCGCGCCGGACAAGTTCGCGATGCGCATCGGGTCCGGAGGAGGGCCGAGAGCTTCTTTTCCGCAGAGCACGTACACCGCCGCCTTTGGAAAGAATTGATCCACATACAAAAAATCGGGCCCGCTGAACATGTAAAACACCACGGGTTTTGGTTGAGCTGATTCGGGGAGATATGTCGCCTGCCATCCCTGCAATTTCTGGAGCTGCCTGAGGTTTACTTTTGAGAATTGCTCTTCAAAGAATGCGGAATGCGCCTGCCAGGCTGGATCGCGCGTCAGCGGCGCGAGCGGTGAATTCTCCGATACCGGCATCCCGGCGAGAAAGCGCGCAACTTCATTTGGACCGGTGTTCACCGGAATTGCGCGCGGCGCAACTTCCGGATTTCCCTGAGCGCAAACCGTCAGCGCACTCAAAAGGCCGAGAACTATCGATAGAGCGGTGCAATTTGTTTTCATGACGAGCGATCACTGCGTTTTTGCGCGCAGAAATAGAGCAACAGACCCGACAGCGCCGTTGCCAAACCGGCCAGCGATTCCGCCGTGTGCGAGCGCAATAGATAAAACATCATCCAAATCGTGATTATCGAAAAAACAACAGGAGGAATGGGGTAAAGCCAAACGCGGTATGGCCGCGTAATTTCTGGACGCCTGAAACGAAGCACGATCACGCCCAGCACAGCAAGCAACGAACAAAGCAGCAAACTGAATTGCGTGTAGCGTACCACGTCCTGAAAGCTTCGAGTCAGCAGAAGTAGATTCACGAAGAGCAGTTGCACGAAAATGGCATTGGTAGGGATACCCTGTTTATTTTTGCTGCCGAGCCATCGCAGCAACCAATGATCTTCACCCATGGACATGGTCACGCGTGGCCCAATCCACGTCATCGAACTGATAGCGGCGACCAGACCGAGACAAATGATAGCGCCAGCAAATCGGCCGCCGTTCTCGCCGAAAATATGTTTCCCTGCGATTAATGCGACGTCGAGCTGGCCTTTCAATTCCTCAGCAGGTGTGGTCGCGAGAAAGATGGCGTTAAGCAGCACATAAATCACGATCACCAAGCCGGTGCCGGCGAGCAGTGAGCGCGGCACGTTCTTCTCAGGTCGCTTGATCTCGCTGCTGATATACACTGACGCATTCCAGCCGGAGTAGGAATACATCACGTAAACCAGCGCGACCGCGAACGCTCCGCTGAATATCGCGGCTTGGTCTCCATGGACAGGCAAGAAACTGATCGGCTCCTTTGATGGAACAAAGAAGCCCGCCCCGATCAGCGCGCTGATAAGAAGCAATTTCACGAGCGTCGAGATATTCTGGAATGCGCTCCCTACTCGCAGATTTCCCACATGAAAAATGGTGACTATCCAAACAACCAGGAACGACAGCACAACCGCCGAACGCGTGCCGAAAACTCCGTTGAAATATTGCCCAAACGCCATAGCTGCCAGTGCAACGGGCGCTGCAAATCCAACCGTAGCAGACACGAATCCCGCCATGAACCCAACCGCTGGATGATAAATTTTCGAGAGAAAATGGTATTCGCCACCGGAACGCGGCATTGCAGCGGCCAGTTCGCCGTAACAGAGCGCGCCGCAGAGCGCGGCAACCCCACCGATGACCCAAAGCATCAGCAGCGCGAATCCAGACTGAATATCTCTTAATTGAAAGCCAAGGCTTGTGAAGATGCCGGTGCCAATGATGTTGGCGATCACGATCGAGCACGCAGTTACGAAACCAATGGTGCGCTTCGGTGGTGCAGACTTAACAGCAACACGCTGGGTAAGTGTGGTCATCCGTGGCAAATTCTATTCAAGTTTCTTACTCCAGAATGCCGAACATCCAAGGTTGAACGCCAAGATTGGTTTCATGCTTGGCCAGAGCACTTTCGTCGGTTGTCAGAAGCGCTTGCAGGCCTCAGTTTGCAGCACCATGAACGCACATCCCAAGCTCTCCGTCGAAACAGCCACGCAGTTGGCAGTTTTCCTTGCCAATCGTCCCGGCGCGCTAGCGCGCGTGTGTGAGGCGCTGGCCAATGCCGGGATTAACATTTATGCGTTGGCTACATCCGACACTGTCGATCATACCGTTGTGCGGATGGTGGTGAGCGATCCCACAAAGGCTCTCATGCTCTTAGGCGAAGCCGGAGTGCTCGCGATTGAGACCGACGTGCTCAGCATCGAGACCGCTAGCGAGCCCGGTGTTCTGGGCAAGATCGCGGAGCGCCTCGCTGAGGCCGAAGTGAACATTGAATACACCTATCTCGCCGCCGGCCGCGCAGCGGAAAAAGGTCTGATTATCGTGCGGCCATCGGATGTCGAAAAAGCGCGACGCGTGCTCGAGGAGCTTTAGGAAAATCGGGGCTAGCCGTCCCTTATGGGCGAATCTCGATTGTCGCGCCGTCCGGTGTAACTCGCCAGAGTTCCTCGATCTCTTCATCGGTAACTGCGATGCAACCGGCGGTCCAATCGTTCCAGCGATGAAACGCGCCAATCCACCCGCGTCCGTTTTGAATTCCGTGGATCATGATATCAAAACCAGCCGAGACTCCCTGTGCAGCCGCACGCTTGTCGTCTTCATCCGATGGATAAGAAATGTGCAGCGCCAGATGGAAACTGCTTTGCGGATTTCGGCCATCGACCTTATAAATCCCTTCCGGCGTTTTCATGTCGCCTTCTTCCTGCTTCGCGCCTATCGGGCTTCGACCCAAAGCTATTCGATAGGCCTTTATCTGATTACCATTTCGAAACACCGACAATCGCCTCGCAGATTTTTCCACGACGATGCGATCGATCGTGGTTCCGGCTGGCAATAAATTCCAATTGTGATGCGCGTAGAGGCTAATCGCGAAAGCACAAATCAGAATTAGGGCGGCGAATATTATCGTGAGTTTCACGTTGTTGAAGTTGCGACCAGGTTTCAATCAAAACGGCGGCGTCAGGATTTATACGGCCCGCCATTCCTCATTGCTAACATGAGGTCAATACCGGATAAATGCGCGGCGAGTTTATGACCCAGGTACGAACATTTCTCGGTCAGCCGTATCCGCTGGGTGCGACCTGGATGGGTAACGGCGTGAACTTTGCTATTTTTTCCGAGCACGCCAGTGGAGTTGAGCTTTGCTTGTTCGACAGCATCGAAGACGTGACAGAATACGTCCGGCTCCCCATCAAGGAGTGTACTGACCAAGTGTGGCATGTCTTTTTGCCCGATGCGCGGCCGGGACAATTGTACGGTTTTCGCGTATTCGGCCCTTACGAACCAGAGAGGGGCCTGCGTTTCAACAGCTCGAAGCTCCTCCTGGATCCGTACGCGAAAGCGATCGTCGGAACGGTGAACTGGGCTGATGAAGTGTTCGGTTATGTCATCGGCGGTGAGAAAGAAGATTTGACTCAGGATTTGCGAGATGATGCGTCGGCCGTCCCGAAATCACTCGTGATCGATTCCGGATTCGACTGGCAGAACGACAAGAGACCGGCGATTCCACTGCACGAATCCGTGATCTATGAAGTGCACGTGAAAGGTTTCAGTAAACTTTGGCGGGACTTGCCTGAGCAATTGCGGGGCACCTATGCGGGCCTCGGTAGTCCGCCTGCGATCGACTACTTCAAAAAGCTTGGTGTGACTGCGGTGGAACTACTCCCAGTGCACGCGCACATCGATGAAAAACTCTTGGTTGAGAACGGCCTAACGAACTACTGGGGTTACAACACGATCGGTTTTTTCGCTCCGCATGCGGAATATTCCAGCAGTGGACAAATGGGCCAACAGGTCGCCGAGTTCAAAGCGATGGTGCGCAGCCTGCACGGTGCCGGTATCGAAGTGATCCTCGACGTGGTTTACAATCATACCGCGGAAGGAAATCATCTCGGACCAACGCTTTGTTTCCGGGGGATCGATAATCTCTCCTACTATTGGCTGCACCCTGAGAATCCCCGGTTCTATCTCGATTTCAGCGGTACGGGTAACAGCGTGAATCTGGTTCATCCACGGATGCTGCAATTGGTGACCGACAGCTTGCGGTACTGGGTGCAGGAGATGCACGTGGACGGATTTCGATTCGATCTCGCAACCGAACTAGCGCGCAATCATTCGGGATTCAGTACGCTTCATCCGTTCTTCCAAGTAATTCAGCAGGACCCGGTGCTTTCTCAGGTGAAGTTGATCGCAGAACCGTGGGATGTCGGCGAAGGCGGCTATCAGGTAGGCCACTTTCCCCCGCCTTGGTCGGAATGGAACGGGAAATATCGCGACTCGGTCCGTGGTTTTTGGAAAGGCGATGAAGGCCGCATTGGTGAAATGGCGTATCGACTCACCGGGAGCCCCGATCTCTACGAACATCACGGCCGGCGGCCTTACGCGAGCGTCAATTTCGTTACAGTCCATGATGGATTCACACTGACCGATTTGGTCAGCTACAACGAAAAGCACAACGAACTGAACAACGATAAAAACCGCGACGGCGACAACAATAATCAATCGTGGAATTGCGGCGTCGAAGGTCCGACAAACGACCCGCAGATCAATGCATTGCGCGACCGGCAGCGCCGCAATTTTCTCACGACACTGTTTGTTTCCCAAGGCGTGCCGATGCTCTGCGGCGGTGATGAGTGGGGTCGGACACAAGACGGAAACAACAATGCTTATTGTCAGGACAACAAGATCAGTTGGTTTAACTGGGAACGTGACGAAAAGCAGAGTCAGTTTTTTGAGTTCACGCGAAGATTGATAAAGCTCCGAAAAGAACATCCGGTTTTTCGGCGGCCGAAGTTCCTAAAAGGTCGTCGCATCCGCGGCTCGGAGATTCGAGATGTGATGTGGTTCAATCCCGGTGGCAACCAGATGACGGAGGAAGAATGGACGTCGCCGTTCGTGCGATGTCTCGGCATGCTGTTGAGTGGGGATGCAACCGAGGTGCTCAACTTCGAAGGAGACGCAGTCCGTGACGACACGTTTCTGCTATTGATCAACGCGCATTACGAGCCCATCGCCTTTGTCTTACCTGGCCAGGAACATCTCGAGTGGCGATTGATTCTCGACACGAGCGACGCCGCGGGTTTTGTGGAGGAGCCAAAAGGATTTGCCTCCGGTGATGATGTCGATCTCACCGGGCGAGCTTGTTGTTTGCTGCAACTTGTCGGCGGCACACAAGCTCAGGCGCGCGAAGAGTCCTGGAAAAAGCGGCACGTTGAATTTCCCCGGTTCAGCGCCGAGGAAGAACGCGAGAGACGCAGCGGCTAGCCAGCGCGCTCACGTGCGGAGCATATAAGTTTCGAACAAGCGCAATGTTGCAACGGCTAACGATTTTACTTATAGGATAGCAGACACGTGCGCGGTCACGTGCGCCGCCAGTGATTTGCCATGACACCGAGTTCTCTTGTGATCGTCACTGATCGCGGCAGCTTGAAAGCCTATCGCGTAAACGAAACGCCGACACGCGGACCGAGCCTGCAGCTTGTGCAAGCATTCGACATAACTGACGCGCACGGAAGACTGGTCGATAAGGTGAGCGACTCGGCTGGGCGGTTCCCTGTAACCGAAGGCGCGGGTGCGCACCGCGGGCCGGCGTCAATTGCCGAGCGTACGCAGTTGGCCACGGAAACGGACCGCCGAATTCAAAAAGAGTTGGCCGACCAAATCGCGAAAATTGTTTCGCAAAACGGAAGGGACGGCTGGTCATTTGCAGCACCTGCGGAAATCCATGCGGCGATCGTAGATTTGTTGCCTGGCGATGTGCGACAGCGAATTGTCGAACACGTGAAATCGGATTTGGTAAAAGTCGAACCGGCCAGACTGATCAGCCATTTCCGATCGTTGCGGCAAATTTAACTTCAATAGTGGACCGTGATTTTTTGTTCCCTCAATGGCGAGTAGCGCCGTAGTATCTAACTAATTATGCAACTGCCTGTTAAGATCTCGTATCGGGGTCTGGAAAAGTCTGACCAGATCGACAATCTCATTTTGGATTACGCACAAAGACTCGAGAGATTTTGTGATCACATTAACCGCTGCGATGTCGCAATCGAACAGACCAATCATAACCATCACAAAGGCAATCCATACCGGTGCCGCATCGACGTGACAGTGGCGCCGCGCCACGAGCTCGTGGCGGATGAAAGGCAGATGGATAACGGTACTCACGAACCGATCAAGAAAGTCATCCACGACGCATTCAAAACCATGGAGCGGGAACTGTGTCGTGTTGTGGACAAGCAAAGGCGCGACATTAAAACCCACGCCAACACGCGTTCGCCGAAATAATCCCGGCTGCCAGACCGAACGCATTTGTGCGAAGGTTGTTGGCAGTGGGCCAAGCTGTAGGCCGTCAGCACGTCAGTCGCCTACGGCTGCGGACGTATTCTTTTCCATCCCGAACAAATCAGTCCACGACCGGCTTCGCTCGTTTCCACCTATAAACTTCGGCTGCTAGGCTTTGCCATCGCGCGGGATCAAAATGTCACGATTTCAAATTCTGTCTGCGTTGTGGTGGCTGCAGCGCGGTGTCGCATTCGCGATGATTTGACCGAAAGTCGCAGCAGGAACGAAGATAAGCGCCGACTCATGCATATCACGGAAATCATGCGGGGACATTCTCCTACGTTTTCATTCGAGTTCTTTCCGCCCAAGACGCCACAGGCCGCGGAGACGCTCTATCAGACGATTCGCGATCTCGAATCATACATGCCCGGTTTTGTCAGCGTGACTTATGGTGCCGGTGGCTCGACGCGTGAGTTGACCCATGATCTCGTGGAGCGCATTCAACACACGACAAAACTAGACCCCATCCCGCATCTTACGTGCGTCTGCCACAACAAAGAGGAAATCGAAACGATTCTCCGCCGATATGCAACATCACTTATTGGCAACATTCTCGCGCTCGGCGGCGATCGACCAGCTGGGATAGCTTACGATAAATCGCGCGACTCGTTCCAACATGCGATCGACCTGGTGAAATTTGTTCGCCGTTTCAACGAATCCGGCGGCCATCCTGACCGCCGAGGTTTCGGGATTGGAGTCGCTGGTTTTCCCGAAGGACATCCGGCCACGCCAAATAGACTGGTTGAGATGGATTATTTCAAAGCAAAGGTCGACGCCGGCGCTGATTACATTGTCACACAACTGTTTTTCGATAATCGCGACTTTCTCGATTTCAAGGAGCGCTGCGCGCTCGCGGGTATTCACATCCCAATTATCGCCGGAATCATGCCGATTACCTCGATTCGAGGACTGAAACGCATGGCCGATCTGGCTGGGGGCTCGCGCTTTCCTGCGAAGCTATTACGTGCTCTGCAGCCTTGCCAAAATGATCCCGAGATGGTCAGGCGCGCTGGAATTCAATACGCACTGGATCAATGCCATGATCTTATCGCTAATAACGTTGCCGGTATTCATTTCTATACGCTCAACCAGTCCGACGCTACTCGAATGATCTTCGACAGCCTCGGCATTCCGCGTCATCGAAACCTGCAAGCTTCCAGCGTCTAGCTGGAGCAAATGATGGGGCCGCACTTTAACGGGCGTGCGTGCCTTTTGTGCATGATTCGAGCCGTTTAACACACAGCCGGTAACATTTGCGCAGACTGCGGGCGTGCGCACACTCTCAGGGTGTTGACTGTCCGCCGCGTTATTTTCTGGCAAGGTGCAGCGGTCGTGGCTGCGATTGCACTCGCGGTAATGCTTTCCCGCTTCTTTCCAGTTGTCAGTCTCGTTGAGGCCCTGCAGGAGCGTGTGATGAGTTGGGGCGCTTGGGCGGGTATTTGCTATCCATTGCTGTTTGCAGCTTGTAATATCCTTCTGTTGCCGGGGGGCGTCCTCGCTGTGGGAGGCGGTTTCTTCTTCGGACTATGGTGGGGATTTTTGATCGTGTTTGCGGGCAACATCGTTTCGACGGCGATTTCGTTTTCGCTGAGTCGTTTCGTCGCTAGGCGGTGGTTTGAGCGAAAGCTCGCAGCTAACCCGACATTGACGGCGCTTGGTCCCGCTGTTGAAAGCGAGAGCTGGAAGATCATTTTCTTGAGCCAGTTGCATCCGCTATTTCCCACCAGCCTGCTGAACTACTTTTATGGGCTGACGCGAATCCGCTTTAGCACCTACATGCTTTGGGCTTCGATTGGCCGTATGCCTGGCCTTTTCTTTTACGCGTACGTAGGGACGCTGGGGCAGCTTGCGGTGCGCATCATGCGCGGCAAAAGTTACCCGCGAACGCTCGAGTATTGGATCTGGGGCGGCGCGTTCATAACAACCGTGTTATTATTGGTGGTCTTGGGCCGTGTCGCGCGGCGGGCGTTTCAAGCGCCAACGGAAGGAGGGTTCAGCAGAACTCAAAAAGACCGGTTAGAACCTGGACATGTTGTATAGATAATTAGCTGGTAATAAACTATGTATGTTTAAATTATCTAACAGTTACGACGTAGTCGTAGTGGGAAGCGGCCATGCCGGAATCGAAGCGGCCCTAGCGGCTGCGCGAATCGGCTGCCGCACACTAATGTTGACTCAGAACCTGGATACTGTCGGGCAGATGTCCTGCAACCCTGCGATAGGCGGACTGGCAAAAGGACATATTGTTCGCGAAATCGACGCCATGGGAGGCGCGATGGGGCTTAACGCGGACGCAACGGGAATTCAGTTTCGAATGCTGAACCAGCGAAAGGGCCCATCAGTACAAGCCCCCCGAGTTCAATGCGACAAAAAGGCGTACCAGTTTCGGATGAAAGCAATTTTGGAGGGGGCGCAGAACCTCGACGTTAAACAAGGAACGGTGTCGCGCGTTATTGAGGATGCCGGAACGGTGATTGGCGTAGAGACGGATATGGGCGTGACGATTGGCGCGCAGACGATTGTAATTACGTCTGGAACATTCTTGCGAGGGCTCTTGCATATCGGCCAATATAGCAAGCCAGGCGGACGAATGGCGGACGCGAGTTCAAGCCTGAGTGCAAGCCTCCAAGAGATGGGTTTTCAGGTGAGGCGATTCAAAACTGGCACGCCCTGCCGCCTGAATGGGCGATCGATTGATTTCGCAGGATGCGCGATTCAGCTCGGCGATGACCCGCCCTGCGGCTTCAGTTTCAATCCTGAAGAGATTGGCACTGCCGTCGGCGAGATTTTCACCTTGAATTCTGTTCGTCGCGGCCAGTTCCACGTGGAACAATTGCCTTGCTGGATTACTCACACCACCCAAAGGACGCATGACATTATTCGAGCGAATTTACACAGGTCGCCATTGTACACCGGCCGAATTAATGGGGTTGGTCCGCGATATTGTCCTTCGATTGAAGATAAGGTCGTCAAATTCACAGATAAACCCTCACATCAGTTATTCCTCGAACCAGAAGGCCGGCACACCAACGAGTACTACGTAAACGGAATCTCCACCAGTCTGCCATATGAAGTTCAGGTCGAATTTTTGCATTCGATCCCGGGGCTGGAGAAAGCCGAGATTATGCGGCCCGGTTACGCCGTGGAATATGATTATTTCCCGCCTACACAACTGTTGCCGACACTTGAAACGAAGACTGTCAGCGGACTCTACTTCGCCGGCCAAGTTAATGGCACTTCGGGGTATGAAGAAGCCGCGGCACAAGGATTAATTGCGGGAGCTAATGCAGCCTTAAAAATCCAAAATCGTTCGCCTTTAGTCTTAAGCAGGAACGAAGCTTACATCGGCGTTCTAATTGATGATCTCGTAACTAAAGGGACGGAAGAACCCTATCGCATGTTTACGAGCCGTGCTGAAGATCGGTTGTGTTTGCGACACGACAATGCCGATAAGCGCCTGACCGGGCGAGCCTTTGATACCGGGCTTGTCAATGAGACGAGATTTCACAGTTTCAAACAAAAAATGTATCTGCTAGAGCAGGCACGTGCGCTAGCTCTCCGAACTAAGTTAAAGGGAAGCCCGATCTCTCGGCTCCTCAAGCAGCCCGATTTTGATGTAACACAGTTGCCTGGTGATATGCGGTCGTGCGTCCCGCTTTCGATTTGGGAACTCCTTCAAACAGACTTGAGATACGAAGGATACGCAGCCCGCCAATCGGAGCAGAATCAACGGCTCGACCGCAAACGAAATCAGAAGATTCCAGATGGCCTCAATTACGATAAAATTGCTGGGTTGAGGTCAGAAACCAGACAGAAGCTATCACGTTTGCGACCTCCCTCGTTGGGACAAGCGGCGCGTATCAGCGGAATCACTCCATCCGATATTTCGATTTTACACATTTGGTTGAATCGGAACGTATTAAATGAAGCACCAGCGAATATTCGAGAGTTAAGATAAGTTGTTACTCTGATGGTCATCCTGGCCACGATCGTAATTGGAAGCTATCTCTTGGGATCGATCCCTTTCGGCTATGTGGCTGGTCGGCTTGCCGGGATCGATGTCCGAAAGGCTGGCAGTGGTAACGTTGGCGCTACTAACGTGGTGCGTATCATGGGCAAGCAATATGGTTATCCGGTATTTGCCCTAGACGTGTTAAAAGGATTCGGGGCGGTAAAGATCTCGATGCTGATAGCATCCGGACGGCCACCGGAGTGGAATTCGCCCGAGATATTTGGAATCCTCGCAGCAACGTCGAGCGTCCTAGGCCACGTGTACCCACCCTGGCTTAAGTTTAAGGGAGGAAAAGGCGTTGCGACTGCCGCGGGGGCACTCTTGGCGTTGACGCCGGTCGCAACGCTCATAGGCGTTGCCGTTTGGATAATGGTGTTCTGGCTGACCCGGTATGTTTCGTTGGCTTCCGTCGTAGCTACAACCGCTTTACCGATGGTGATTCTCATGATCAGATCGCCTGAAGAAAAGAGCGGAAAACTTTTATTTTATTCTTCCGTCTGCGTCGCGGCACTTGTCATTTGGCGTCATCGTTCAAATCTTTCGCGACTGATACGCGGCACTGAACCGCGCTTTACTCGAAAGCGAGAATTGTGAACACAGCAATCATAGGTGCTGGTGGTTGGGGAACGGCGTTGGCTAGTTTGTGGGCAAGAGACGGCCGGCACATTGTTCTCTGGAGTCACAACGCGGATCGGGTGGCGCGCATGCAAAAGACTCGCGAAAACAGCGACTATCTTCCGGGGCGCCGACTTCCCGAGTCAGTACATGTTACGTCGGAACTAGCTAATTGCGCCGATTCCGAACTGATTGTATTTGCGACTCCCTCTACCGCATTGCGCACCATCGCAGCGCATTTGGCAAAAGTAATTGGCCTAACTCGTGCGCTATTACTGAGTTGCACAAAAGGCATAGAACATCGCAGCGGGATGAGGATGACCGAAATCCTGCGCGAGACCTTCCCCAAGAATAAAATCGCGGTGTTGTCCGGACCAAATCTCGCGGTCGAAGTCGCCAGAGATCTTCCCACCGCGACTGTGATTGGGTGTGACGACGTCGAGAGCGCCGCGAGGCTGCAAACCGCATTGGGAAGCCCACGCTTTCGCGTTTACACCAGCTTGGATGTGGTCTCGATTGAGCTGGGCGGTGCGTTGAAAAATGTGTTCGCCATCGCCGCGGGGATCAGTGACGGTCTTGGACTCGGCGACAATGCCAAAGCAGCATTGGTCACCCGGTCTTTGGCTGAGCTGGTTCGGTTCGGAGTAGCCATGGGTGGGACGGCAAATGCTTTTTATGGCCTAAGCGGCGCGGGTGACCTGATACTGACGTGCTATAGCGAGGGCAGCCGGAATCACAGCATTGGGAAACGACTCGGGCGAGGTGAACCGTTGCCAGTAATCCTGGACTCAACGAAAACGGTCGCGGAAGGCATTCCGACAGCGCGAAGCGCTTGGGAATGCGCGCGGCGCTTGAATATCGCTACCCCTATTACCGATGAGGTATATGCGATCTTATATAAGCAGAAAAAGCCGGCCGTTGCCTTGGAAGAACTGCTGAGGCGCGAGCCGAAGCCTGAACTGGCGTAGCCACGGACCTTAAAGGAGCTATTTATCTGGCCAGCCTCCAATTTGCTGGCTTGCTTCATTATATCTTTTGCAGAATTCGGCGATAACGGCCGGATATAGTTCGTGCTCAAGGACTTGAATCCGAGCATGCAGACTCTCCGCCGTGTCGTTAGGCAAAATCCTTACCTCTTTCTGTGCCAGTATTCGCCCGTGATCGATTTGTTCGTCGACGTAGTGCACCGTGCATCCAGTCACAGTTTCGCCTGCGACGAAAGCTTGTTTCCACGATTCAAGTCCTGGGAATTTAGGTAGAAGCGATGGATGAATGTTAATAATGCGACGGGGGAACGCTTTGAGTGTTGGTTCATGCAAGACACGCATGAAACCGGCGAGAACGACAAGTTCGACACCCGCATCGCGCAACATTTTCACGAGCTGCTGTTCTATTGCCGGCTCCAAGCGCGTACGAAATCTGCCCGGCGGCAAATACGCATTTGCCACACCAAATTCGCGCGCGATATCAAGGATCGGTGCATTCACCACATCCGAAACGACCAGACGCACTTCCGCAGGGAGATCGCCCGACCGGATGCGCTCGAGGATCACGCGGCAGTTACTGCCCTTCCCCGACCCGAGAACTCCAATTGGAAGGCTTTTCATTCTAAATCGGTTGTTTTTTTAACTCCTGCCTTTACAAATCTGCTCGATCAATCCGGAAGTTGAATACCCTGCTTCAAATGGGATGATGCGAATCGCCGCTTCAATTTCCTTTAATATTACAACCTCTTCTTCCTCTAGCGTCCGCGGGGTGTAATCGCCGCCTTTGACATAAACCGCAGGGCGAACCGCAGCGAGAAACTTTGTGGCCCTGAGTTCTGGAAAAACCGTGACCAAATCTACGCATTCCAATGCCGCGAGGATCTCCGCGCGATCATGTTGAGTTGTGATCGGGCGCCCTGCTCCTTTTAACTCAAGGACTGAACGGTCACCGTTCAAGCCAACAACCAGGAGATCGCCCAGCGCTCGTGCCGCCTGCAAATACCGCACGTGCCCAAGGTGCAACAGATCAAAACATCCGTTTGTGGCTACAATCTTCTCCCCGGCCGACCGCAGCTTCTCGCAGCGATCGGAAAGCTCCCCAAGCTCGACGATTTTTGAACTCATTCCTTCTCCCTGATTTTCATATTGCGCGTCAATCGCAGTTAGCCTTTAACTGGTTTGCGCACGTTGTTGCAAGAATGGTCAAAGGAAAAACAAAACGCAACGCGGGAAGATTACCTGCCCACGGCGGCTTCCAAATCCGCGAGGGTCCTATGGTGCATCTGGCCGCACATCCATCACAACCTGACGTCGATAATCGCATCGCCCTGTCACGTATGTGTGGGCAGCCATTTCTCTTCGCCATCGCACGTGATCCACGCACAATCTTCGTCAGTTGGAATATTGATTGGCGATCTGTCTTTGAAAAGGCTATGCCGGCGCACCGAGAAGTTCATCTTCAGGTGATAGACGGGGAGGGCGGCATAGAAACCAGAGTTGTCGTCGAACCGATGAGCACGGTGCATTACGTAACCATATCCGGTTTGCATAACTCATACCGTGTGGAGATCGGCTATTTTCAGGTATTCGACACCTGGCATTCTGTCGCGATGTCTAGTGAGTTTGAAATGCCGCCGCAAGGAAGCGTTGGGTTTGCTGATGTCGATTTGGCGACCATTCCGTTTCACCTCAGTTTCCAAAAGCTCGCCAATTTCTTCGAAGTGGCTAATGACGCGTCGGTAGCGAGGGTAGTCTCGGAATTTCAAAGGCGGGTATTAAGCAACGACAAGCCTAACGAGGGAACACCGTCCGACACACGAATTCTCCGCGACCTGAACCTCTCCCTGCCTGAAATAGCAGCCGCACAGCGCGATTTTAAAAAGATCGACACCGAAAAGCTCGCCCGCCGCGCCCGCGCAATGCTTTCGATTCGCCGCGACCAGTCCAGCGCGTGGATTCGAAGCGAGAGTAGCTGGAGTTAAGCTTCTGCTAGGCTTAGCGCGTCAGTTGAATGCCTTCGGGCATTTCCGGTGGTGGCGCGCCGATGCGGCTGTGCCGTTTGCCGTAGCTAAAATAAAAGATCAGTCCAATCACAAGCCAAACAAGCAAACGCATCCAATTGGTCCAGCCAAGACCATAAATCATCGCCCCGCAAACGATGATGCCGAGCGTGGAAACCACCGGCACCGCCGGTACGCGAAACGCACGTTCGAGATCTGGACGTGAAGAACGCAAGATCCAAACTCCGGCGCAAACGAGCATGAATGCAAACAGCGTCCCAATACTGGTCATTTCGCCTACGATATCCTCTGGAATGAACGCGGCGAAGATGCCGGTGAACAAAAAGAAAAGAATGTTGGACTTGTACGGCGTTCTAAATTTCGGGTGCACATCGGAAAAAGTTTTCGGGACAAGTCCGTCGCGACTCATTGAATAGAAAACGCGCGATTGGCCAAGCAACATCACGAGAATCACGGATGAGAAGCCGGCAAGGATTGCGACTGTGACAGACTTCGAGAGCCATTCATATCCAGGCATGTATTTCGTGATCGCGAACGCAACAGATGCTTCACGGCCATGGCTGCGGAAGTCCTCCACGGTCGCGACGCCGCTCAACACGTACGAGAAAAGCACATAAAGAATCGTGCAAATCACCAGGGAACCGAGGATGCCTATCGGCATGTCGCGTTTAGGATTTCGCGCCTCTTGCGCCGCCGTGCTAACGGCATCAAACCCGATGTAGGCGAAAAACACAACGCCCGCCGCACCGAGGATGCCGAGAATTCCTCCGTACGCGTGTGTGATGCCTTGCGGTGTGACGTACGTGGTCGGCGCTGGGATGAGCGGCGTGTGGTTCGCCGGGTTCACAAAGTGCCACCCGATGCCGATCACAAGCAGTACGATACTTACTTTCAAAACGACAATAATGCCGTTTACGAATGCCGATTCTTTCGTGCCCCGGATCAGTAGCAGGGTCAGTAAAAGTAGGATGAACACGGCCGGCATGTTCATAATGCCATGAACACCGCTATTGATGTCGTGTTCAAAGGGCGAGTGCGCCCACTGGTAGGGTATGCGCATCCCGAACCACTCGAGGACGCGATTTGCATATTCGCTCCACGCGATTGCCACGGTCGCCGCACCGACAGCGTACTCGAGGATCAAATCCCATCCAATGATCCATGCGACGAGTTCGCCCATTGTTGCGTAGGAATAAGTATAGGCGCTGCCCGCAACTGGGATCATTGACGCAAACTCCGCATAACACAGGCCGGCAAATGCGCAGCCCATTCCTGCGACAATAAAGGCGAGCACCACGGAAGGACCCGCACGATCCGCGATTGCCGCGGCAGTTCGCACAAATAAACCCGCGCCGATGATTGCTCCAATACCCAGCATGACCAAATTAACCGGCCCGAGGGAGCGTTTCAGGCAATGTTCGCCGACGTCCTGCGCCTCACTCATCAGCCGTTCCAACGGTTTTCTTGCGAATAAACCTGCCATTCGTTGTGTGCTCCCTCGCTAGCTAGCGTGCGGCCCGGCGGTTTCGCTTCGGGTTCGATTTGCTTTTTTCCACAGAAAATAAATTGGCACGCCAGTTAGCACAATGATCAGCCCTGGCCATGTCGTCGCCGTTTGGTAAATGAAGAGCACCACGAGAATGACGGTCGCGCCAAGGATGTACAAAGCCGGGATTATTGGATAGCCGAATGCTTTATACGGTCGTTCCGCATGCGGCTGTTTTTTACGCAGTAAAAAGATGCCAATGATTGTCAGGACGTAAAAGATCAGCGCGGCTGAAATAACGTAGTCGAGCAAATTGCCGTACAGATTGCCGTAGCCAGTCACGTTGCCGGCTGCATCTGTTTTGACTGTGCGTGGCAGAACAAGTGCGCCGGCCCAGATGCCCTGGAAGACGAGCGCCCATGCAGGGACACGGCATTTGTTTAACTCGCCGACCCGTCGAAAGAACAAACCGTCTTTGGCCATGGCATAGTAGGCGCGAGCACCGGCAAGGATCAGGCCGTTATTGCAACCAAACGTCGAGATCATGATGGCGATCGCCATGATTGTCGCGCCAGCGCCGGGAAAAATTACGTTAGCCGTTTCTGAGGCGACGCGATCGCTCGGCGCATTCTGGATTTCGTGGAATGGCAGCGTCGCGAGGTAGGCGACATTTGCCAGCAAATAAAGACCGATTACCAGAAACGTGCCCAATGCGAGTGAAAGCGGCACGTTGCGCCGCGGATTAACTACCTCACCGGCGGTGAAAGTGATGTTGTTCCATGCATCAGCAGAGAACAAAGAATTCGTCTGTGCCACGCAAATTCCGACGAAGAGCCCGAAAGCGGCCGCAGCGGTTAAACCTGCGCCTACGTCTTGCAGATCCCCCCGCACGGTCCAGAAATCCTTAAAGTTTTCCGCGCCTGCGCCAGACTTTAACCCGACTATGATTCCGAGCACGATTAGCGCGAGCAGCGCGCCAGTTTTTGCAGTCGTAAAAACATTTTGGATAAGCTTGCCGATTTCCAACCCGCGCGTGTTCGTGAATGTCAGAAAGCCAATGAGCGCGAGGCCGACGAGCTGTGCCGTCGAAAGCGACAACGCGTATCCGCCAAACCGGATCGGCGAGATAATATAATTGCTTTCCGATACCCACGGCAAAAGCACGCCGCTGTAGCGTGCGAATCCAACTGCGACCGCAGCAATTGTGCCGGTCTGAATTACAAGAAAAAGCGTCCAGCCGTAAAGGAATCCCCATAGTGGCGAAAATGCTTCGCGAAGATACACGTATTGGCCACCCGCCTTCGGCATCATCGCCGCTAGTTCGCCGTACGACAGCGCGGCTGTCAGTGTCAGTAATCCCGTAACGATCCAAACAACGAGTAACCATCCCGGCGAACCGACCTGGCGGGCAATGATCGACGAGACAATGAAAATTCCCGAGCCGATCATTGAGCCGGCCACGAGCATCGTGGAGTCCAATAACCCGAGTCCCCTAACGAGTTTTTCTTCGCCTACAGGTGTTGCAGTAACTGCGCTTACCATTTCGAATCCTTGGGGGTTGGCGGCGAGTTAATCATCAACCCCGTGTCTGACGCAATGCCAAAAAGCTGCTCAAATCATTTTGCGGAAAAAAAGGAAGCGTGTAATCTCCCCGCCACCGATGATCTCAAATCATGTGCTGCGTGCACGACGGTTGCTGTGGGTTTGCGGCGCAACCCTGGGTTTGGTCATCGAATTTGCTGCTAGCGCGCATGGCGCCCTCGCGCGAACAACGCCGCAGTTTGAAGCCTTGCCGCTCGTCCGCTCGCGACAAAATCACTTATTGCTACGCGCGTTCATTAACGGCAAACCCGCCTGGTTGACGGTCGATAGCGGTGCGCCCGTGAGCGCGATTGCCCTGAATCGCCGGCAATATTTCAAGCTCAAACCGATCACCTCCGAATCAAGTTTGCCAGCACGGGTCCAAATCAACGGCGCATTCAACAATGTGGCGATCGCGCGGGAGCTGCGAATCGGCGGACTGAGTCTCGTCGATGAGCCTGTGGTCACGGTGGATCTCGGAGGTTCTGCGCGCGCTGCGCGAATGGCGCATGAGCCGCAGATCGACGGGATCATTGGAGCAGACATCCTTTTCCCGACACAAGCAGTTCTCGACTGTGAAAAGCAGTTACTGATTCTCAAGACCGATCCAACTGTCCTCGGGAGCTTCCCCGGTTTCAATCGGCGTGGCTTACGCGCTGTTCCGATCCAGGTCAGCGATGGTTACAACCTTTACGTAAATGGAGCGGTGAACGGAACAGCAGCGAAACTCATGGTTGATACGGGCTCGTTCACCACACTGTTGCACCGCTCGTTCGTTCGACGGATGCGAATTGCGACTCGCGAGACGCCATATAGCTCCTCGGCCGTGAATCTGAAAGAACGCGGCGTGCGTGTGGCGAACATTCGCAAACTGACCGTCGGCTCGGTCAATATCATGGGCAAGGATGTGGGTGTGATAGACCTTGAAGGACTGATTCATGACGGATTGTTGGAAGGATCACCGCCCGTCGCCGGATTGCTGGGCGCAGAAACGCTGCGACGGCACCATGGCATCATCGACTTCGGCACGCGGACGCTTTATTTGCGATAAGAAGCCTGCGTCGCCCTGTCTGTTTCGATTGTGAATAGATTCGCCTGCGCGCCGTAGCTTCAGCGTAGGCGAAAGCAATCTCTCGATTTTCTGCTCGTGAACCAAATCACTCAGGCATTTGTATTAGCTGCTGGTCTTGGCACGCGCCTGCGTCCGTTGACCGACGAGCTGCCGAAGCCGCTCATCCCGATCTTTCAGAAGCCGCTCATTACTTTTGCGCTCGATCATTTGATAGCCATAGGAGTGGACAGATTCGTCATCAACACGCACCGGCATCCTGAATTGTTCCGAAGTTTCTTTGCCACCGGCGAGTATGCCGGCTTTCCCACTTCCCTCGTTCATGAACCGGACCTGCTCGAAACAGGCGGCGGCATCAAAAACGCAGAAAGTCATTTCGGCAGCGAACCGTTCTTGACCTACAGCGGCGATATTTTAACCGACGCCGACCTCCAGCCTTTGATCGACGAACATTTCCGTCGGAGAAACGACGTGACGCTCGCTTTACGTCACACCGGTTTAGCTGCGGCCGTGGCTTTGCGCGACAAACAGGTCGTGGACATCAGCAATCGCTACGGCGTCGCGGGAAATTTTGATTTTGCCAACATCGCCGTTTGGAACCCCTCGATTTTCGAGCGGATTCCGCCGCGCAAAAAGATCTCGTTTATTCCGATCATTGCGGATTGGATAGCCCAGGGCGCAAAAATCGGCGGCGTTGCAATGAACGACGGAAAATGGTTCAACATTGGATCGCGCACTGAATATCTCGAAGTGCACCGCACGATCTTGCGAGAAAATTGGAAGCCGGATTTCGTCAAAATACGCGAATGGCCTGAACACAAAGCAAGCAGCGCGATCGTTGATGCCAGCGCGCAGTTGCGCGGCTGCACAGTCGTGGGACAAAACTGCCGCGTCGGCCCGGATGCAATCCTGGAAGACACAATTTTGTGGCCGGATGCAGAAATTGCTTCCCAAAGCCACTTGGAGGCTTGTATTGTCCGCTCCCGAAAACAGGTCACTGGCATCCATCGCGACATTGACATCTGAATTATGAGAACCGAACTGCTTGTTCGACGAACGCGGAAGCATTTCCCGCGGTTGGATGTCGCGCAGATCAAAATCGCAGCAATTCAAAAGGGCGGGTCAGACCGCAAATTCTATCGGATCCGTTGCTCAGCGGAGCAAGCGCTCATTTTGGCAAAATACAATCTGGAGCGGGAAGAAAATCGCCACTACGTAACGATTGCGAATTTTCTTACTGAACACCGAATTCGGGTACCTGAGATTTACTTTCACGACGCGAACGAAGGTTTGATCTGGCTGGAAGACCTCGGCGAACGCGACCTCTACAGTTATCACGACGAAGACTGGCTGGTGCGCCGGGCCTTCTACGAATCCGCCCTCGATCAAATCGCGGCGTTGCACGCATTACCCGAATCAGTTTGCATCGAGATGAAGCAGCATTTGCCGGCCGAGTTCAATTCTGAGCTTTACCTTTGGGAACAGAATTACTTTTTTGAAAATTGCCTCGGCCGTTTATTCAAAATCGAGAAAGAAAAGCTCGCGCAATTGGCGTCCCTGCCTGCGCTGCAGGAAATCGCAGATCGTCTGGCATCGTTCCCCAGAGTCCTGGTGCATCGCGATTTTCAATCGCAGAACATCATTATCCGAAACGGTCAGGCGTACCTCATCGATTTCCAAGGGATGCGACCCGGTCTTGCCGAATACGATCTCGCGTCGCTGCTTTATGACCCTTATGTCGATCTCGCAGAAGACGAACGCGCAGAGTTGACCGCATACTATCGCGGGCGTCAGCTCGAAAATGGTATCGCGATTAACGGCGATTTCGATCTCAAGTTGCGGCTCTGCGCCATGCAACGCCTGATGCAAGCGCTAGGTGCTTACGGATTTCTCGGGTTGGTCAAAGGTCATAAACATTTCCTCGAGCACGTCGCTGCCGCCATGCAGTCGTTGCAACGTACCGTGGCAGAAATCGAGGGGTTGACCGAACTGCAGCAAACGTTGCGGCAACTGACGTAACGAGCTGGGTTTACTTCACCGTAATTCCACTTAACGCAGACTGGGCGGGGGCACGGACGCGGTGTTAAGCGGCGGATCCTGGTTGAGGCAGATCATTTCGAACGCCGGAGCCTGGAAAGGAAACTAACTAACATCTACTTCTCAGTATGCGCATTCCCCCAAAAGCCTGCGCCCAACGCGATCAGCCGTGCGAAGCGTCGCCTATTTCTCGCCGTCTCGATTGCCAGGGGCGAGACGTCCAATTCATGCACGGCTTTTCAGTCACCCAACCGCCCGACTGGCAATTCACGAACCGTAGTACATCAGCTTGGTGTGTCGTTTTGCATTGCAAGTCGTTCATGATAACTTTTTCCCCACCTAAATTGGTTTATGCCTCAACTTGATCGCAACTCGCAAAGAGAGAACAAACAGCGCGGGAACGAACCGAACTTTAATTGGCGCGGCGTTGTTCTCATTGTTATCGCCTTCAGTCTGATCGCGATGGCGATGCTCTTTTACCGGGGCGGGATGCAACCGGTTGAAGACGTGCCGTATAACCGTTTTCTGGAGCTGCTGGACAACAAGCAGATCGTTAGCGACAAAAATTATCCTCTGCAGTTGGTCGTCGAGGACGGGCGCCCAACCCAGACACTGCGGGGCGCGTACATCCGGCAGGGCGCAGGCGCGGCGCCCTCACAACCGATGCCGTTCCACACAACCGTCTATTTGAATTTCACTAATGATCTGCAGAAGAAGCTTTCTGACGCCGGCATGCAGCCCGCCATCAAAACAGAATCAAACATGCTCGCGCAGACGGTGGTGGGTTTCCTGCCGATCGCGCTTTTCCTTCTGGTCCTCTATTTCCTGTTCCGCCAGCAGATCCGCATGGCCGGCAAAGGCGCGCTCAATTTCGGCAAGTCCAAGGCGCGAATGCTCGCTCGCGACAAAAACAAGATCACGTTTCGCGACGTGGCCGGCGTAGAGGAAGCCAAAGACGAAGTGCAGGAACTGGTCGAGTTCCTGCGCGATCCGAAAAAATTTCAGAAACTCGGCGGCCGCATTCCCAAGGGCGTGTTGATGGTCGGCCCGCCGGGCACCGGCAAGACCCTGCTTGCGCGCGCCATTGCGGGTGAAGCTGACGTGCCGTTTTTCTCCATCAGCGGCTCAGATTTCGTGGAGATGTTCGTCGGCGTCGGCGCCTCGCGCGTCCGCGACATGTTTGAGCAAGGAAAGAAATCCGCACCGTGCATCATTTTCATCGACGAAATTGACGCGGTCGGCCGTCACCGCGGCCATGGCGTAGGCGGCGGACATGACGAGCGCGAGCAAACGTTAAATGCGCTGCTCGTGGAGATGGACGGCTTCGACACCCAGGAAGGTGTGATAATCATCGCGGCGACGAACCGGCCGGACGTTCTTGATCCTGCATTGTTGCGACCGGGCCGCTTCGATCGGCAGATCACTGTCAATTTGCCGGACGTTAAAGGCCGCGAAGAAATCCTGCGCGTGCATGCGAAGAAAGTGAAGCTCGCCGAGGGCGTCGATCTCGCTGTGATCGCGCGCGGCACACCCGGTTATTCGGGCGCGGAATTGGCCAATGTCATCAACGAAGCGGCATTGCTTGCCGCGCGTCGCGGATTAAAAGGAATCACGCTCGCGGAACTTGAGGAAGCGCGCGACAAAGTTCGCTGGGGCAAAGAACGCCGCAGCCTTGCATTGAGCGAGAAAGAAAAACAGAACACCGCGTATCATGAAGCTGGTCACGCGCTGCTGCTCGTTCTTCTCCCACACACCGAACCATTGCACAAGGTGACGATCATTCCCCGCGGACCATCGCTTGGTTCGACCATGTGGTTGCCGGAGGAAGACAAGTACACCAACCGCAAAAATGAATTGCTGGCCAGTCTCGCAGTCTCCATGGGCGGCCGCGTCGCAGAAGAAATTATCTTTGGCGACATCACCAACGGCGCGCGCGGCGACATCCGAGGCGCCACGGCCATTGCGCGTCGTATGGTTTGCGAATGGGGCATGAGCGAGAAAATGGGAATGGTCGAATACGGCGAACACGAAGATTACGTTTTCCTCGGACGCGACATTTCTCGTGCGCGCGATTACAGCGAAGCGACTGCCGAACAAATCGACCAGGAAGTGCGCAGACTGATTGACGATTCCTATCAACTGGCCAAGCACACGCTCATTGCCAATCGTGACACACTCGAAACCATCGCAAAAGCGCTGCTAGAGTTCGAGACCTTGGACGGCTCGCAGATCAACGAGATCATCGAGCACGGCCGCCTGATCAACCCGCCGCCCGGCATCGGCGGGCCACCCAGCAAAAAACCAGCGCCAGAAAAACCGCCCAAGCAAGTCATCGCTCCCGACGTCGCCCCGCCTCTCCCCGGCGCCCTCGGCGGCGCACCAGCGTAACGGCGGTTGAGTGTCTTAGGCTGAGAGTTGGGGGTTACTTGTCAGACGACGACCTCGAAAAGAGATCCCCGTTGCGATTTCTACAAAGCGGCTGAAATCGATCCGCGATATACGTGAACTTCCTTCCGCCAGATTCGATGAAATAGACACAGCGGCCCGCCGCATCTGATTGGTCAATCCGAAGCGCTCATCATTCGGAAAATCGCGGGTTAATTCATATACCAGATCGGCAAACTGAATCGCTTCCTGCCAGACATCGAGTTTTTCAAAGTTGAACATTCCGCTCTTATAATGCCCTCAACTCTCAGTCATCAACCCTCAACATCGGTATGTTGGGCGTTCGGCGTTTCCTTCGCTATTCAATCCAGCGGGCTCTTCACGCCGATTCCCGGCCGGTTCAGCACGTGCGTGTAAATCATGGTGGTGCTGACGTCCTTGTGACCAAGCAACTCCTGCACAGTTCGAATGTCGTAACCCTTTGTGAGTAAGTGTGTGGCAAAAGAGTGGCGTAAACTGTGGCAATTGGCCCGCTTCACAATACCTGCCGCGTCGACAGCTCGTTTGAGCGCGCTTTGCAATACTCCCTCGGCAACATGGTGCCGCTGCTTCCGGCCAGAGCGCGGGTCGATGGAAAGACGAGACGAAGGAAAAACGTATTGCCAAGCCCACGCGCGCGCCGCGTTCGGAGATTTCCGGGCAAGGGCGAATGGAAGGTGGACGCTGCCAAATCCGTCTTCGAGATCCTGTTCGTGCTGTGCTTTGACTCGCGATAAATGACGGCGCAGCGGTTCACTTAGATTCAACGGCAGCATCGTAATGCGGTCCTTTCCGCCTTTTGCGTCCCGCACCGTGATTTGTGCAAGCGCAAAATCGATGTCTTTGATGCGCAAACGCACGCATTCCATCAACCGGAGTCCGCTTCCGTACAGCAGGCCAGCCATCAGTTTCGGTATGCCGTGAAGATGCGCGAAAATTTCCTTTACCTCGTGGCGCGACAGAACCACCGGCAGCTTCGGTGGCTTTTTCGCGCGTTCGACTTTCTGCAGCCAGCCAATCTCATGCTTGAGGACTTCCTTGTAGAGAAAGAGTAACGCGCTCAGCGCCTGGTTCTGAGTTGAGGCTGCGACGTTGAGATCGCGCGCAAGATGAGTCAGAAATTCGGCGACTTCCTCTTCGGCCATTTCTCCAGGATGCCGTTTGCCGTGGTAGATGATGAAGCGCTTAATCCAGTCGATGTAAGCCTGCTCAGTGCGGATGCTGTAATGTTTGCGTCGAATGACGTCCCGCACCTGATCAAGCAGTTTGGGTTTGCCCGCCGGCGGCGTTCTCAATACCCTCTCTGGCATGACAGCGATTTTGCCCTCCCAGCTCCCAAACTCAAGCCGGATTAGACCCAAACTTTGGGTATTTCTCTTGAAATGTTCAAAAATTGGGTCGAATTCTCGTTAGATGGTGAAGCCTGTGAGTAGCGGAGCGATTCACAACCTGCTGATTCCGCTGCTTATCACAATTCTCGCCGCGTTTTTCGGCATGTTTCTGCCAATCACTGCGCACAACAGCCACAACGTGGTTTGGGAGTTGTTCTACGGGCTTGGCTTCTACGTTTCCGGC
>DASXHS010000196.1:0-11141 GCA_036488345.1 Candidatus Udaeobacter sp. | reverse complement strand
ACAGCGGCATCGGGCCAGGCATCGAAACCGCAATCAACGCGTAGGTATTCTTTTTAGCCTTCGCGTAAAATCGCAACCGCGATTCGGTTTCTACATGTTCAGGGCATCGCGCAGATGCGGAACGAGGCGTTTACTGAATTCGACCGAATCGCCCGCAGACAAATGGGACCATTCGGGACAGTTAAACCCAGAGAGATCGGGAAAATCGGAGTAATAAATTCCGGGCGCACCGGTCATTTTCAAAAGCGGATCCCAGGTTTTTTCTCGCGGCGTGATCCGATCTTCGAGTTCTTTCAAACCACCGCTGTTTGGAAAGCGAACGAAAGCAATCTTTCCACCGCGTGCTCGGATTTTTTCCACGGCCGTAGTCACGTCAGCAAAACGTTTTTCGATTCCTTCATTCATTTGCGCGAAGAAAACGTTCTTCGGGATATAAGTGGGAGGCGCTGGCGGCGTGAACAGTGGAAGCCAGATTTGTTGGATTCGTTTCGCTAATTCGCTCCCGGGTTCAGCGCATTTCTCCCACATTCGCGCGCGACGTTCCCGGTCTTCAGTTTGAAAATACGGCGGAAAACGCGGTGACACTAACGCACCGGTACGATTCGGAATCGGCAATTGGTTTAATAGCGCTTCGAGGCTTAAATCATCCGGTTTCAAAAACGCGACATGTTCTTCGAGCGGCATCCCGAGATATTCGCTGACACGCTGCGCGGGCGTTTGATTGTGAAAGCGCTTTACTCCTTTCTCGGCACGGTCCATCGGCGGAGAACCGGGCGGCGCAAAAAATAAATGCGGGACAACGCTACAAACGAGTGTGCCGCGAAAGTTTTTGTCGTCGGCCAAATCTGCGAGCGCAGGTAAAACTGTGGAGCCAGCCATCGCCAGTTGGATCGGTCGCTTGCCTAACCCCTTTTGGAATTCATCCAGGTCGACATCGAACCAGGCCCGCGAATCACCGATAATGACAATGGATTCCGGTTCAACAATTCGGCGTCTCATCGTCCAAAGATCTTCGTTATCATTCAGCGTCGGCGCATAACCAAGCGAGCGGCAGTACATCTCCCACGCCGCGGTCGCAACGATGACAACGATGGTGACGGCAATGGCGATTCCACCCCAGGGCGCCGTCGGAATCGGACGCTCAAATTCAAGAGGCGGACCGCCGTGAATTTGTTCCTCCAGCGAAGGTTTGCGGAAGAACAAGCGCGGCAGTCGCAGGCGTTCTTTAAAATTGGAAATAGATGAACGCATTACTGCTTCCTTGCGTAACAATGATGGCACATATCATAGCGGACCCGATGGCCGCGATCGTCCAGGGCGGCAAACGCATCACCGCCGTCTCAAATGTGTTATCGCGCATCGCCCAATGCATCGCGATCAAACCGGCAGTGACGCTTCCAATTTGCAATAATTCACGGGTGGAAAGAATCGCGTCGCCGTGTGAATGTTGGCCGAACATCCCGCCCAGCATTCGGCTCGCGATCGTGAAATCGGACGCGCGGAAAAACACCCACGCAATGCAAACTGCCGCGTAAGTGGCGAACCAGGCGAGGACACGAACAGGTAACGTGCTCGCCCACGGTTTGTGTTCGAACGAAACGCGAAAGATGCGTTCGATCACCAAATAAGAGCCGTGCAGCAAGCCCCAAACAACAAAAGTCCAGGCAGCGCCGTGCCAAAGACCACCGAGGAACATGACGATTACAAGGTTAAGCGCCGCACGGAAGGGTCTGACCTGATTGCCACCGAGCGGAATGTAAAGGTAGTCGCGAAGAAAAGTGGAAAGCGAAATGTGCCACCGCCGCCAAAAATCCGAGAAGCCGATCGCGGCATAAGGAAAACGAAAGTTGTCCTTGAGATGGAAGCCCAGGGTCAAGGCTGCGCCAATCGCACAGAGAGAATAGCCGGCGAAATCAAAAAAGATTTGCCCGGCGAATGCCAGCACGCCGGCCCATGAGTCGAGCGCAACCAGCGGTCCGGGATACCCAAACACGCGATCGGCGGAGCCGGAGAGCAGAGTGTCGGCCAGAACAATTTTCTGAAACATTCCCAGGGTCATCAGCGCCAATCCCCAGAGAAATTGGCCGTTTTTTAAACGGGGCGGATGGAGAAGCTGCGGGAGAAAGTCACCGGCACGTACGATTGGACCGGCAACCAACTGCGGGAAAAAAGAGACGGCGAGAATGAAATCCCGCAAAGATTTCGTTGGTCGCAACACGCCTCGATAAATGTCGAGCGTGTACGAAAGTGAATGGAAAGTGTAAAAAGAAATTCCGACCGGAAGCAGAATGTCCAGATGTGGCGGTTGATAGATGATCCCCAATCGCGCGAGGAACCACTGAAAATTTTGGAGCAAAAAGTTTCCGTATTTAAAGAACCCAAGCATGCTCAGATTCATGCAAACGCTCGCCACCAGCCAGCGACGTCTTGCATGTTGATCTCTGGCTTTCGCCATCTGACGACCAAGCCAAAAATCCATCGCGGTGGTCCCGAACAAAAGCGCAGCGAACGGCGGGTTCCACGCGCCGTAAAAAATATAACTGGCTACGACGAGCAGATTTTTCCGCGCCTGCCACGAACGAATGCTCCAGTAAAGAGTGATAACGACCACGAAGAAAACGACGAACGTGAGCGAATTAAAGAGCATGGCGAAGCTGCGATCGAATTACAGTGTCGAGAGCGCGGAGCCTGTTACGCGAGCCATATTGAGGCAGATGTTTAGAGGGTCTGGGGCGATCTAACAAGTCCGATTCGCGTTCGCTGCAGGCTTGCGACAAGCATCGCGCACTTTGCGCGATTCCAGTTGAAGGAAGCCGCAAGCTTTACACTGTAGGCGGATGATTGCTCCACATCACCGTCTTCCAGCGCTGGTTGGATTTGTTCTGGCTGTTTTCATTTCACCAGCTTCTGTTCAATCGGCTGGTTCTCCTACCCCAACGCCGGCGGGAACAATCGACGAAAAATTGTTCGACGGCATGCGTTGGCGGCAAGTCGGTCCGTTTCGCGGCGGACGCGCGCTTGCGATCGAAGGCGTCGTAGGCGAGCCAGACACGTACTATTTCGGCGCGGTTGCCGGCGGGGTTTGGAAGACGACTGACGGCGGCGCAAATTGGACGCCGCTTTTCGATAAAGCACCGATTTCATCCGTGGGTGCTTTGGCGGTGGCGGCATCGGATCACAACGTGGTTTATGTCGGCACAGGTGAGGCTGCCATCCGCGGCAACACGACGTACGGCACCGGCGTTTTCAAATCCATCGACGCTGGCAAAACCTGGGAGAACGTAGGATTAAAAGATACTCGACAGATCGGAGCACTGATTGTCGATCCGCGAACTGAGAATGTAGTTCTCGTAGCGGCGTTGGGCCATGCATTTGGGCCGAATCAGGAACGCGGAATTTTTCGCACAAGCGACGGCGGCAAAACCTGGGCGAAAGTTTTATCCAAAGATGAAAACACAGGCGGCATCGACATCGTATTCGATCCGCATAATCCTAACATCGTGTTCGCCTCGCTTTGGCAGGCGCGGCGACAGCCGTGGTTTTTCTCCAGTGGCGGTCCGGGCAGCGGATTATATCGATCTGAAGACAACGGCGTAACGTGGAAACGCCTGGAAGGGAATGGTCTTCCGGACGGAATTCTCGGCAGGATCGGCATCGCCGTTTCCGGAGCTGATTCCAATCGTGTCTACGCGATTATCGAAGCGAAGGACGGCGGCCTCTTCCGCTCCGATGATGCCGGACAGCATTGGACCCGGATAAATGACGACGGTCGAATTCGTCAGCGCGCCTGGTACTTCAGCAAGGTTTACGCGGACCCAAAATCTGCAGACACGGTTTACCTGTTAAACACCGGCCTCTTTAAATCGGTCGACGGCGGAAAGACTTTCAACCTCATGCCAGCGAGGCACGGGGATCATCATGGACTTTGGATCGATCCGACGAACCCAAATCGAATCGCCAATGTGAGTGATGGCGGCGCAACCATTTCCACTGACGGCGGTAAAAACTGGACCACTCAAAATAACCAGCCTACTGCGCAGTTTTATCACGTAGCCGTGGACAATGCCTTCCCGTACCACATTTACGGTGCGCAACAGGACAATTCGAATGTCGGCATTGCGAGCCGCTCGGATTCAGGAGTGATTGGGCGGCAGAATTGGTTTGAAGCTGGTGGCGGTGAATGCGGGTTCGTTATCCCTGATCCGCGGGACTGGCACGTCATCTACTCGAACAACGAGGGCTTCATCAACCGCTACGAAAAAAACAAAGAGGAAGTACAAGACGTCAGTCCGTTGCCGCTCGATAACTCCGGTCACGGCGCCGCCGATTTGGCGCATCGTTTTCAGTGGGTCTCGCCGCTGATGCTTTCGCCACATAACCCGGACGTGATTTACACCGCAGGTGAATCCGTTTTCAAGTCAACCGATGACGGGCAAAGCTGGACTCAGATTAGCGGCGATCTCACTCGCAACGACAAATCCAAACAGCAGCCAAGCGGCGGTCCGCTGACAAACGACATCACTTCGGTCGAATACTACGATACGGTATTCGCGCTGGCAGAATCGCCAGTGAACAAGGGAACGCTGTGGGCAGGCACAGATGACGGGCTCGTTCATGTTACGACTGATGATGGCCAGCATTGGTCAAAAGTGACGCCGAAAATGCCGGAATGGAGCACCGTTAGCATCATCGACCCGTCGCCTAACGACGCGAACACAGCCTACGTAGCGGTGGACCGGCACAAGCTCGACGATTTCAAACCGTACATTTTCAAAACAACAGATCTCGGAAAAAATTGGAGCGCAATCACAACTGGAATTCCCGATGGCGCGTATGTGCATACCGTGCGCGAAGATCCCAAGCGCAAAGGTTTGCTCTACGCAGGCACTGAGCTCGGCGTTTTCGTCTCCTTTGATGACGGCGCGCACTGGCAGCCGTTGCAGCTGAATCTGCCGGTAACACCGATACACGATCTCGTCGTCAAAGATGACGATCTCGTCGCAGCGACACACGGCCGTTCGTTCTGGGTGCTAGACAATTTAACGCCGCTTCGGCAAGTGAATGCGCAACCGGCATCGGACGTGATTCTGTATCAACCGCAGACCGCGCTGCGTTTGCATTACCCGGAGGAATTCGACAAGCGGCAGCCAGTTGGTGATAACCCGCCTCCGGGCGCGATGATTGATTATTATTTCAAGACCGCGCCGAAAGAAGAGGTTACACTCGATATTCTCGACAGTTCCGGCAAAGTCGTTAGGCACCTTTCCAGTAAAGAGAAAAAGGAAGGCGAGCAACCGCCTGAATGGCCGGATCGCGTTGAGCGCGTGAAGACGATTCCCGCCAAAGAAGGAATGAACCGGTTCGCGTGGGACCTGCGTTACGACGATCCAACTCAAATTCCGGGCGCATTCTATTCCAGCACGGGACCAAAAGGCCCACTGGCGTTGCCGGGTGATTACCAGGTGAAACTAACCGTGGGCGGCAAATCGCAGACTGCGCCGCTGAAGCTCGTGGTTGATCCCCGAAACAAAGGACAGGAAGCGGCGTTGCAAACGCAATTCACTTTGGCCAAACAGGTGAATGATCGGATTTCCCAACTGCACCAGGCTGTTAATGAAATCCGCGATTTGCGATCGCAGATCGAGAATTTGCACAAACGTTTCGGTGATGATCAGCGATTAAAACCGGCGCTCGCCGTAGCTGACGATCTCAACCACAAAATGTCCGAGGTCGAACAGAAACTTATTCAAGTGAACATGAAAGGATCAGAAGCAAACCTCGCTTTCCCGAACATGTTGAACGAGCGGTTTGACACGTTTAGTCACATCATCGAGTCCGCCGACAAGGAACCGACTAAACCGCAGCTCGAGGTGTTTGAATTGTTAGGCAACCAATTGGACGAGCAGTTAAAGAAGTGGGCGCAGGTCAAGCAGGAAGATGTCGCGAAGGTGACTGAACTGATCAAGGAAGCCAACTTGCCGGCGCTGATCATCACGGAAAAGAAAACCGGCTAAGGTGGATCGCGTTGTCCTCAACGCGATGCCGGGTACGCACAACTCGTGAACATTAGTATCGTCCTCGGAGAAGCCGATCCACCATGAAGATCCAGAAAGCGGTAATCCTCGCGGCGGGCCGCGGCACACGGATGCGCGAGCTTACCGCCGAACTTCCCAAGCCGATGATCGCGGTGCGCGGGAAACCCGTGCTACAGCACATCATCGAAGGACTGCGCGACGCCGGAATACGCGATTGTCTTGTTGTGGTTGGTTATCGCGCTGATGCAGTGCAGAATTTTTTCGGCGACGGTTCGCGCTACAACCTCGCCGTTCAGTATACGACGCAGACGGTGCAAGATGGGACCGGGCGTGTGGTGGAGCTCGCTCACGATTTCGTCACTGATCGTCCATTCATCCTAGCCTATGGCGACATTTTAGTTGATCCGGCGAATTACAGACGCGTGGTCAATCTTCCCGACGATGTTGACGCAATGCTGTCGGTCACGCGTGGTGAAGACGTTAGTAAGGGCGGCGCGGTGTTTCTCAATGACGAGATGGATCTGATCGATCTTCGCGAAAAACCAAAACCAGGGGAACCAACGAGCCCGTGGTACAACGCCGGTCTTTACGCATTCCGACCAAGCATTTTCGATTTCACCGCAAAGTTGAAACCGTCCCCACGCGGCGAATACGAACTGACCGATGCGATCCGCGACCTCGCTCAGTCCGGTAAAAAAGTGATGGCGCTCGAGCTCACCGGCGAATGGGCAGATGTTCGCGACCCTGAAATTCTAGCGAAACTGAATCAAAGCTGATAAGGCGCCACGGTCGGGAGACGCCGTTGCAAATCCCGGCCCAATGGGAGTGCGTCTCGCTGGCTGCATTGACTTGCTAGTACAAGATCGAAGGTAAAAACGCGCCGGCTGGTTCATTGTATAGACCGACGCTCATTAACGTCATCGGTTCAACAACACGCAGTCCGTTATCCAGGCACCAGCGGAACAATTCCCAACTACGCATGGGCAGCAGAAAGCCGGGACCGGCAAAAACTGTTGCGGCACCGATGAGGGCTTTCAGTCCATCATTTGTTTCCCCGACCGCATGCCCAAAGAATCCGACCACTGTCGCGTACGCGGTAACGTCACCGTCGTGCTCCACGACGGTCGCAGTTCCTTCCTTGATCGCATCGAGCACTTCTGCGCTGCGATCGAGACCATGCACTTTGAAGCACACTCGGTCGCAGGCCTGCAGATCGGCTTCGACTGCTTTACGAACGGTGTATCCGGGAATCTGAAGATCGAGAGGTGCTCCCTGCATCACCGCGAGTGGCTCACGCGTGACGAATCCTAGCTTCGTATACAAAGAGAGGGAACGGGTGTGATAACCAGCTTGAATGAGGCGAACGCCGGGAACGCGCCGTTCTGCAGCTCGCGCCAGGCAGTCGCCCATCAATGCGCGTCCGATTCCCCTGTTTTGCGTAGTCGGATCGATCGTGATCGGACCGATACCTGCAATCGCTGACCGCTCATCCATAAAATTGCTGCCAACAACTTCGTGATCGATTTCGGCAACGATTCCGTAAAATCGTGGAGCTGCGATAAGCTTCGAGAGCAGTCCAATGGTTACTTCCGCCGAGGGCAAATCGGACGGAAAATTATGCTGATTAGCGATTGCCGCGAATGCTTCATAACAAATTGTGCCGCACCGTTGCGCGTCATCGGGTGTGGCTGGGCGCAACTTTATGTTCATCGGAACTGATTGGCGACCTTCGCAATCTCAGCGTGTTTGCTCGACCGGTTCCGACGATTCTTCGCCGATTTCTTCTTCGATTTCGCGCTGCCATTCGCGTGAAAGCCATGGCCGTAGTACTCCGTAAAGCAAGTACGCCAGGAACAAGACCGCGGGCATCCACTCGTAATACATTACCGTGACAACGAGAATGAGGATGATGGCGAGGAAACGCGGAATTGATTTCTTCGTCTTCCAATTAACCGCCTTGAAGCTCGGATATTGGAACCGGCTAAACATCATGAAGGAAAGAAAGAGCAATAACGGCGGTAGAACGAAGCGCCAGTTGCCGAGGTGATGTTCACCTTCAGCAAGCCAAAGGAGAAACAGCGTGATTGACGCAATCAAACCGGCCGCCGCAGGTATGGGAAACCCTGTAAAGGTGTTACGATGATTGGGTCCGTCATTCGCTGCCGCCGCTGAATTAAAACGGGCCAGTCGCAACGCGCCGCAAGCCAGGTAAACGAACGCGATGATCCAACAGGCATTTGGAAATTCGTTGAGAACGACCCTGTAAACCATTAGCGCCGGCGCGAGGCCGAATGAAACAATATCGGCGAGTGAGTCGAACTCGCGGCCGAACACACTTTCGTGGCCCCCGAGGCGCGCAAGTCTTCCATCTAAAAAATCAAAGACAAAGGCGCCGAGGATGAACCAGATCGCTTCATGAAAACGATCTGAGGCAAGATCGGCATTTGCACTTTGCAAAAGAGCGCCTTCCAGGATTTTAAGCGTGGCCGTGAATCCACAAAACAGATTGCCTGCTGTCATTAGATTTGGCAGCAGATAAATCTTCGATGGTTGTTCGTTCATTCGTTAGGCAGTCGCGCAATCGGCGTCGCTCCACCCGCCACGTGGTCGCCTACCTTGACGAGCACGGTGGCGGAAAGCGGCAAATATAATTCTGTTCGTGAGCCGAAGCGAATCATCCCGAAGCGTTCGCCTGTTTTTAACTCGTCGCCCACGTTCGCCCACGCCACGATGCGTCTCGCGATCGCGCCCGTGATCTGTCGCACAACAACTGTCACGCGCGGATTCTCGAACGCCCACGTCATTGATTCATTTTTCTCGGAACAATCCGGCCGACGCGCGTCCAGACAAAGCCCGGGCCGGTGTTTACGGTAAACGACGCGGCCGTCGATCGGCGCACGATTGGTGTGCACGTCGAAGACCGACAAAAAAATTCCGACACGGCGCGATTTGTTTTTCAGCACTTCATTTTCATCCAGCTCCACAATGTCCATCACGGTACCATCGGCAGCGGCGACGATTACGTTCGGATCTGTTGGGGCTGCGCGGTCGGGATCACGGAAAAATGCGATCGTGCACAACAAGAGCAGCACAGAAAACCAAAATGCCCATACCGAAAAGAATCCAAAAACGATCGCGAGGACGGCAAGAAAAGCCAAAATCCAACGTGCTTCCCAGAAGGCTTGGAGGCGCATAAAGAAGCCTATTTTGGAAGCCCGAAAACGTCTGGTCAAGACGCCATAATCGAAGAGAGGGGGTTTCAGCCTGGACTACAATATAATGGGCTCGGCTAGGGCGAGCGTTCAATTAGTAGGGCAAACAACCCGCTGCAAGCCACGACATTATTTGTTGTTTCAAGGCCTTTTTCGATTATCCTGTTTGTGTGGGGCGTCTCGCCCCACTTTTATGGCGCAAGTTGAAGAGGAAATTCAGGTCGAAAAACTTGGTACCGGAATCGCCTCCACGCAAAAATACGACGCGGCGCAGATCGACAAACTGGAAGGTCTCGAAGCAGTCCGGAAGCGGCCGGGAATGTTCATTGGGGACCCGGACGAACGCGGATTGCATCACTTGGTTTACGAAGTTCTCGATAATTCGATCGACGAACATCTCGCTGGATTTTGCACAAAGATCGACGTGGTCATCCACGTCGATGGATCGATCTCGGTGCGCGACAACGGCCGTGGTATTCCGGTCGATGTTCATCCGAAATGGAAGATGCCGGCCATCGAGTTGGTGCTGACAAATCTGCATGCGGGCGGAAAATTCGGACAAGGCGCATACAAGTATTCTGGCGGACTTCATGGCGTCGGCGCGAAGTGCACAAACGCACTTTCGGAATGGTTTAAGGCCGAGGTTTCGCGCGATGGCAAGGTCTATCACATGGCCTTCGCCAAAGGCAAAACGACGGACAAGCTCACAGTTATCGGCGAAGTCAAAAACAAGAAGACCACAGGCACACTCATTACTTTCTTGCCTGATCCGACGATTTTCACGATCACGACCGAGTTTAAGTTCGAGCGACTGGCAACGCGCTTACGCGAGTTAACGTTTCTGAATCCGGGTCTGGAGATCATGCTTACCGATGAACGTCTCGACCCGCCCAAAAAAGAGCGGTTTTATTACAAATACGGAATCGAAGAATTCGTTAAGCAACTGGGTGAAAACAAACAGGTCCTGCACCCTAAGCCAATCGTGATCGCACGACAGCGCGACGAAGTTTTTGTCGATGTCGTGCTCCAATACAACGACAGTTACAACGATCAGATTTTGCCGTTCGCGAATTCCATCCCGAACCCGGACGGAGGCACGCATCTCACTGGATTCCGTACTGCGCTTACAAGGGCAATCAATCAGTACGCAAAACAAAACAGCCTCCTTAAGGACAAAGACCCATCTCTTTCCGGAGACGACGTCCGCGAAGGATTAATCGCCGTTCTGAGCGTCAAACTGCCCAATCCGCGCTTTGAATCGCAAACGAAGGTGAAGCTCGTCAACACCGAGATCGACGGAATCGTGAACTCAACGGTGTACGACGGGTTGATGACTCACTTCGACAAGAACCCGCCGATTGCGCGCCGCGTTTTCGAAAAGGTTCTTACCGCAGCGCGAGCTCGCGAGGCTGCCCGCAAAGCGAGAGAAACTATTCGTAAGGGTGCGCTCACTGGCGGCGGTTTGCCGGGAAAATTGGCCGACTGTTCCGAGCGCGATCCAGAACTGACAGAGCTCTACATTGTCGAGGGCGACTCAGCTGGCGGCTCCGCGAAACAAGGACGCGATCGGCGCTATCAGGCGATCCTTCCAATCCGCGGCAAACTCATCAACGTTGAGAAAGCGCGCGAAGACCAGTTTCTCAAAAACGCTGAGATTCAGGCAATGGTCACAGCGATCGGAGCCGGGATTGGCAAACCGAAAGAAGAAAGCAACGGCAAAGACGAAGGCGTATTCAATATGGCGAAGCTCCGTTACGGCCGCATCATCATAATGACGGATGCCGACGTGGATGGCTCGCACATTCGCACTTTGCTGCTGACGTTTTTCTTCCGGCAGATGACCGAGTTGGTCCGCGCAGGGAGAATTTACATCGCGCAACCGCCGCTTTATCAG
>DASXHS010000168.1:0-7261 GCA_036488345.1 Candidatus Udaeobacter sp. | reverse complement strand
ATATGGAAACTCGCCGGGCAATCCTTCGCCAAAAAAGTAACGCGCGATTTCGCCTGGCTCATCAATTTCTGACAGCGCAAGCCGCGGCAACGGCAGTCCGGTTGGCGTACGCGTGACCGGAATTTTCGCTTTGATGTCGTTCCAGCGTCCAAGCAGCTCGCGCCCAAAATTTTTATCCGTGCGCGCGCGTTTCACCTGATCGAGAACAAACTTGTTATAATTCTCAACCGATTCGACGACTTGTCCGAGCTTGCTCATTTCTTTGGTTACCTTCCTGTCATTCCGAGCGGAGTCGAGGAATCTCTGATTGTTTTGCTGCCTCAGAAATATCCAGAGATGTCTCGACTTCGCTCGACATGACAAGTTGATTATGCGTCCCCACAAATTAAATCGAACAATCGATCCACGCCAGGGTCGCGATGGCGCTTTGCGACGGTGTCGATGAGTTGCTGAGCGCGCCCGCCTTCGCCAAGACTGCGGCGGGCAGGCCGGTTTTGTTCTAGTCGTTGCTCGATTTCCGTATGTGCGGTGCGCGCGCGCTGAAGATCGCTTTTGTTCACCACCACGATGTCGGCCAAATCAAGCATCACGATTTTCTGCAGCTGCAAGCGGCTGCCGTAATCCGGATTCATCACGAGCACGGTTAGATCGACAATTCCATTTTTCTGAAACGGCATCGCCTCCTGGCCGGTGCCAACCGTCTCGATAATGACATGATCGAAATTAGACTGCGCCAGCAACGCGAGACAATCGTGCGTCGCGGGTGAAAGTCCGCCGGCCTGTCCGCGCGTGGCCATGCTGCGCATGAACACACGATCATCCTGCGAATTGATCATAGTGGCGCGGTCGCCCAGCAATGCGCCTTCGCCAATTACGCTGGGGTCGTGTGACAGAATCGCAATTCGACCCTTCGGATTGGCATGGAGGAACCGCAGGACGAGCTCGTCAATCAGCGTCGTTTTTCCCGCGCCGCCAGGCCCAGTGAAACCGATGACTTTCGGATTTGCGATTTGCGATTTGAGATTTGCGATTTTGGCATTCTGCATTCGGCGTTGGGCGTTGGGCGTTCGACGTCTTCTTTTCCCAATCCCGTAGGCCTCTTCGATCTTGCTAAGTTCGTGGGCGAGTTCCTGCTCAAAGGATTTGGGACGCGGCCGTTTCGCTCGCGGTTTGCCGTAACGACGATGAACAAATTTCACCATGTCGTCGAGTGACGTGCCGGCAAAGAAAATCTCGTCTACGCCTTTGCGCCTCATCGCTGCGGCGTCGTCATGCGTGATGGTGCCGCCGCCGCCCCCGAAGACCTTGATATCGTCCGCGCCTTTTCGCCGCAAAAGATCGACAACAGACGCGAAGAATTCGATGTGCCCACCGTTGTAACTCGAGATACCAATTGCCCGTACATCTTCCTGAATGGCGGCGCGGACGATGTCGGCTACCGGGCGATGATAGCCGAGATAAATCACTTCGATGCCGTGCCGGATGAATTCCAGGTTGATCGTATTGATCGCGCTATCGTGGCCATCACAAATGGGGACGGCGGTGAGAATTCGGATCGGTGCAGGCATCGTGTTCAGATTGCTCCCGGGACAAGTTAATTGTCCACAGATTTCGCAGATCTACACAGATTTGCACCAACTGGTCTAATGTCGCCACGATTGTTTCTTTGCTTCCTAATTTTCTGCTCTCCTGAGTAAGCTCCACCGAATCATGAAAAATTCCGGAGCGTTTCGCGCGATCTTAACTGCCGGTCTGATCGTCGGTGTTTTAGACATTTCTTCCGCGTTCGTGATCTGGTGGCAACGCGGCGTAGGCGCGCGCCGCGGGTTGCAGGGAATCGCCGCTGGATTACTGGGCGCGAACTCCTTCGACGGCGGATTGTTTACGGCTGGACTCGGTCTGGCGCTCCATTTTTTCGTGGCGTTTGTGGTCGTATCCGTTTTTTATCTGGCCAGCCGGAGGATCGAATTTCTGACGATTCATCCTGTTGTGTCGGGTGTGTTGTACGGAATCTGCGTTTACATCGTGATGTACTGGTTCGTGTTGCCATCGGCGTTTCCAACATTTCGACACCGTCTGTGGAACGAGTTACTGGCCGTTGCCATTCATATTTCGTTGATCGGGTTGCCGTGCGCATTGATTGTGCGCCGGTACTCTCAACAAACGCGCCAATCGTCATGAAGGATCCTCTCGATTTCAGCGGGAAAGTTGCGCTGGTTACAGGCAGCTCGCGCGGAATTGGCGCGAAGATGATCAGAGGTTTCGGCGCCCGCGGCGCCCAATGCGTGGTGAATTATGTCGCCGACTCGGAGGGACAAAACAAAGCCGATGCTCTCAGTGTAGCGAAGGAACTGAACGAACCGCTGGTGATCGAGTGCGACGTGACGCAGCCGCCGCAGGTCGAAGCGATGATGAAACAGATCCAGGATCAGCGCGGTGGGCTCGATATCCTGGTAAACAATTCCGGGGTTATCCGCGATCGCACCATGAAGAAGATGTCTCTGGACGAATTCGAGAACGTGATCCGCGTGAATCTCATCGGGACATTCACAGTCACGCAGAAAGCGGCAGCGGTTCTGCGCAACGGCGGACGAGTGATCAACATGTCATCCGTGAGTGGACAGATGGGATTGTTCGGGCAGGCCAATTATTCGTCGAGCAAAGCAGCGATCATTGCGCTTACCAAAGTTTCAGCACGCGAGTTTGCGCGGCAGAACATAACGGTGAACGCCATTGCGCCCGGATTCATCGATGTAGGAATGAGCAAAGGCATGACCGAGGAGGTGACGCAGAACTTCATTAAACAAATCCCGCTCGGCCGCCTTGGCGAAGCTCACGAGATTGTGGATGCCGCGCTATTCCTGGCGTCGCCAATGGCAAGTTACATCACTGGACAGGTGCTCAACGTGAACGGCGGATTTTACCTGGGGTGATCTAGCTTCCATTCACCGTAGCCTTGGCGAAGGCGGATCAGTCCAGTTTCTGCACCAGCAACCAGACTAAACCTGAAAGCACCGCTGCGAATGTCGACAGCACGATCGTGGCGCGCTTGGTCTGCCGTATCTTGAATGCTGGCTTGGGGATATCGTCGTGAATTTGACTGGCCTCGAACAGTTTCATCAGGGCAAAAGCGACGACGAAACCCACCGCAGCCCACTTGAGGCATCCCAGAGTCAGGTCCACCGGGCAGAGGGTAGCGCAGACGACCGGCTCGCTCAAGGGCCGGCGCTGAAATTGGGCTAAAGGCCGCGGCCGTTTCGTGCGTCGCCAAAATTCGATTGACTGTAATTCCTTCGTCTTCTTACGCTCGTTCTATGATTACAAAGATTTTTGCTTTCATCGTTGTTGTTGGATTTGCTTGCATTCGTATTTCGCCGGCGCAGTCGCCGAGTCCCGCTGAATCGCCTTCTCCATCGCAAACGCCTGCAAAGTATCGGGCGATGAAGAAAGCCAAGGCTACGCCCGCACCGGCGGCCCACCCAGCGCCATCACCCTCACCGAGCAAGTCTAGTCTCGGCGATTTGTTCAAACCGAAGACCTCTGGCGCAGCGGCCAGTCCCGCCGCCACGGCGCCAGCGAAAGGAACGAGCACTCAGGCAGCAACAAAAACGCCTGCGCCGGGCGGAGGCCATGGCAAGGTTTGGGTTAACACCGAAACGCATGTTTACCATAAGGAAGGCTCGCGTTTTTATGGTACGACAAAAAAGGGAAAATACATGACCGAGGCTGAGGCAATTAAGGAAGGAAACAAAGGGGCGCAGCATTAACTCGCGGGAGAATCAATTTTGGCTGCGATACTTTGCACCGCATCGGCCAAAGTCTCGAAGGTCGTGATAGTAACGTCTCGTCCGTAGTGGAATTGGGAGAGAATGTTGAGACCGATGTCCTTGTGCGGGTCGGGCATCACTCGCGTCACGGAGGCCACGTTTTTTTCGGCCAACGCGTCCATGATCTTGGCGATCTGCGGCGCCGCCGCGGAATCCATTGACTCAAGGCCGCGAAAATCCGCCAGAACGCGAAAGCCGGGCGCAACATCTTGCAATACGTCATGGATGCGTTGCGCGACCATCTTTGCTTCGGTGGCGGTGACTTTTTGCGCAGCGCTGATCACCAGCAGGCGTTTCGACCGGTCGAACTCAACCGCATACATGCCTCGTCATCACACGAAGCGAGCGCGGTCGCAAGTGCGTCACTCTGCACAGCTGACACGCCGCAACAGTCGGCGAAAGCTGTTACACCGCGTTCTGGAAGAAAGCGTTTTCGAAAGTTGATTGAAACGCGCCGGGCTCGGTGTCGCCGATCCGAAATCGGGGACTGATTTCGAATTGCGCCGCGCAAAAAGTTTCGACATCGTTCCTGCCGCACTTCTCGAGTGACGCGCGCACGGTGTCTAAAGCGAGCGCCGGCGTGTTGCAATCGCGGCTGAGATGTCCGAGCACGACGCGCTCGATTTTACCGGGTAACAATTCCTCGATCACTCCCGCCGCCGCCGTGTTCGACAGATGTCCGTGCCGCGATTGGATGCGCTGTTTCACCGGCCACGGCCGGTGCGTGTCGTTCTGCAATAGTTTTTCGTCGTGGTTAGTCTCGACCACGAGCGTTCGCACTTCTCGCAAGCGTTCAGTGATCAACTTGGTCACGTAACCGAGATCGGTGATGAATCCGAGGCTGCCTGAGCCGGAGTAAAACACGAACCCGAGCGGATCCACAGCGTCGTGCGGCACGGGAAACGTTTGCACCGTGATATCGCAGATCGAAAACTCACCGCCAGTTACAAACAACCGCCAATTCCGACATCGCTCTGAGAGACCACTGCATCGAAGCGCTTCCGCCGTGAGCCGATTGCAGTAAATAGCCAAATCGAATTTGTGGCAGAGAACTTCAAGACCGCAGATGTGATCACTGTGTTCGTGCGTGAGAACAACGCCGTCGAGTTGCTCCGGCGTAACGCCACATTGCTCCAGACGCAACACGACTTGCCGCGCGCTCAGCCCGCCATCAACGAGAATCTTGCAATGCTCGGTGGCGATTAACGCGCTGTTTCCCGCGCTCCCGCTGCCGAGCATGATCAAGCTGAACACGGGTCGTAGGATAGCTGCGTGACTTCATTTTGCGCAAATGGAAACAGCGAGAATGACGAACGATATAGAAAATATATTTAAAAACCGGAGCGACTATTTCTGTCGGTTTCGATCCATCGCGCCTTTGGCAATGCGTTCTTCCTCGTGAGTCAGAGAGATAAGCTTGGCCGTGTTCTCTGGCGTGAGATCGTACCCTGCCAGGGTTGCGCCCACGATCAACGTGTCGTGTAACGCGCCAAGGCCGATGTGCGTCTCTCCTCCCTGAGTCACGGTTCCGACAAACGCATTTTGGCCGAGATTCTCCGTGGGAGCTGGCTTGAAGCCCGGAACAGTCTTGCTCTTCTCCACAGCTTCCTGATAGGCCGATGACGCATCACTCGCTGTCGCATATTCGTCGACGGTGATGGTCACTTTCTTGGAGTTGTCGCTATTCGCGTAGATGACGCTTCTTGTCGCTTTGACATTGGCGACCGCGGTCAAGTTACGCCCCGTGCTCTCCTCGCCGGCTACTTCAGGAAAGAAACGTTTAACCATGCTTATCGGTACGACTACCTTGCGGGGAAGCGTGGAATCGGACGCCTGCGTAGAACCGTTGGCGGGCGACGGCGATTGTCCGTTGGCGTTCAGCGAGAGAGCTTCAATTGCGACACTGAATACCGCTGCGAATTTTGTCAGCCTTAATCCGTTTCGCATCTCGCTAATCTTTACGCTCGCACGTTGATGATTTGCCAGAACATATTCAAGACCAGCGGGGGCGTGATCACCGCGGTGCGCAAGCGATAATCCTCTTGAACAAGCGGTGTGTTCTAATTCACAATCGGCGTTCTATTAAAAACGAAAGGATCATTTATGCCAATTGGAGCTTCTCTCCACATCGGTCTTAACGCCGTCGATCCAAAACAATATAGCGGGTGGGATGGACAACTCACCGCGTGCGAGTTCGACGCAAACGACATGCAAGCGCTGGCGAAAAACCAGGGATTCACCAAAGTAACAAAACGCCTAACAAAAAAGGCGACACGCAATCGGGTCCTGGCCGACATCAAATCCGCCGCGTCGAAACTGAAAGGGAACGACATTTTCTTTCTTACCTATTCGGGGCACGGCGGCCAGGTGCCGAACACCGGGAACGATTTAGAGCCGGACGGCTTCGATGAAACCTGGTGTTTGTATGATGGCGAACTCATCGATGACGAGCTTTACGCCGCGCTAAAGCAATTCGCTAAGGGCGTACGAATCTTTGTGCTGTCGGACAGTTGCCACAGCGGCACGGTGTTGCGTGCAATTCAGTTTTCTGCGCTGGGCGTGACACCGGTGCGCCCACGTATGATGCCGCGCGACGTCGCGCTGCGCGTTTATATGGATCACCAGAAGTTCTACGACAAAATCCAGCAGCGCAGCTCCGGTTCGCACACGCGGATGCGCGCCACGGCGCTCTTGATTTCCGGATGTCAAGACAACCAGACAAGTGCAGATGGCGATCGCAACGGTTTGTTTACCGAAACTGTGCTTGCTGTTTGGAAAAACGGAAAATTCAAGGGCGACTATCGCGGCTTCCACAAATCGATCGTGAAATTGATGCCACCGACGCAAACGCCAAATTTCTTCACCATCGGACCGGCCAACTACGCGTTCGAAGAACAGGAACCGTTTACGGTGTGATTGGATGAGAATTCTCCTGGTTCACGGAGTCGGCCACCAGGAGCGTCCCGACAATCAGCCGTGGGAACGTCCATGGGAAGAGGCGATCACCGCCGGGATCCAGTATTTCGGTCCTGCATTTGCGCCGACTTACGAGCGCTTCGATTACGACAGTTTATTCTCGGGAAAAATTAATCTGTTCACCGACGTGAGCGCCGCGGCGCATCTCGGATTCGCCCCAGTCGGAGCCGCCATCGAAGATGCGGCTCAGACCGTGTCTGGCTGGTTTCGTCCGAGTCGCGACTTGTTAGATTGGGCTAAACCCGCCGCCGAAGCGGCCGACGGCTGGCACGCAGGCATGGTAGCGGAGTGGGACCAGAACGCCGCGTTGCGCGCCGCGTTGCGCAAACGTTTGATCGAGCGAATCAATGCGTTCAAACCTGACGTGATCATGGCGCACAGCCTCGGGAGCGTCATTTGCTACGACGCATTTTCGCATGAGGACAAAAACGCGTGTGCAGGCCGCTATTTAGTGACCT
>DASXHS010000188.1:0-16652 GCA_036488345.1 Candidatus Udaeobacter sp. | reverse complement strand
ATGCGGTCCATGCGGAATGCCACGCGGATGCAGTGTGATGGAAGCCGGCTCAATTCCGCGGCGCGATCCAAAGTTTCCGCGCACGTAAAATAAAACTTCATCAGCTTCGACGTTATCGTGCACCCACGGAATCCTTACCGCTTCGGGATGCGTATCGAGTAATCGCGGCGCGAACGTGCATACCACATAGCCGCGAATCTCAAATGTCTGATGAATCGGCGGTGGTTGGTGAACGGTGCCGGTAATCGGCTCGAAGTCCTGCGCATTAAACGTGAACGGATAAACGTAGCCATCCCAGCCAACGACATCGAAGGGATTATGCGCCATCGTCACCTGAGTCCAGCGCGGGCCGTCCTTCACTAAAATATCCGTATCTTCATCCTTATCGACTGCCAGCGGCTCGGTTGGGCCATGGAGATCGCGCTCCGAGTAAGGCGAGCCCATTTTGATCTGGCCCTCCTTGTTCAGATAACGCTGCGGAATTCGGACCGGCCCTACGGATTCGAGAATCAGGTAATCTTCTTCTGCGACGTTGTCTGGAACGAGCCGGTACGTAATGCTGCGCGGAATCACGATGTAATCTTCAGCGCGGTATCGCTGTTTACCGAACACGGACTCGAGTGTGCCGCCACCTTTGAATACAAAGATGATCTCGTCCGCGCCGCCATTACGATAATATTGAAATTTGTCGTAAGCCTTTTCAGGGCGCGAGCGATACGCGATCACGTCCTGGTTAAACAAAATCGGAATGCGGCCGGTGTAGAGATCTCCTCTGCGAGGAATGTCGGCCGTTTTCAAATGATGATGCCGGAGCGGACTGTCAGTGACTTTTTTTAGCTCTTCGCATTTCAGGAGCTTCACGTTACGGACACGCGTTGGGGGACGCAGGTGATACATGATTGAAAACGCTTCGTTGAAACCTTCGGTCGTAACTACGTGCTCGTAGTAGATGCCTTCGTTGTTGTAACCCGGTCCGGCGCCATTGCGGTGGAACCAGATATGATGCTTTCGCGGTATCTCGCCAATTGTTTGGTAATACGGCATTGTCGATCCTCCTTTATTTACGTTGTCATTCTAAGGGCAGCGAAGAATCTCTGATCATTCGCTTCTCTTTGGGACTCTTTGCCAAAACGGACAATCTGAGATGTTTCGCTTCGCTCAACATGACGGATTTATAAATTGCCTCTCGCGTCTTGCTCGCGTTCGATGGCTTCGAACAACGCTTTGAAATTGCCTTTGCCAAAGCTCTTCGCCCCTTTGCGCTGAATGATTTCAAAAAAGAGCGTTGGTCGATCTTGCACCGGCTTCGAGAAAATCTGGAGGAGATAACCTTCATCGTCGCGATCAACGAGGATTCCTAGTTCCTTCAAAGCCTTTACTTCTTCGTCGATGTGACCGACGCGATCGAGCAGCGTATCGTAATAAGTCGAAGGCACTTTCAGAAACTCGAGCCCGCGGTTCTGAAGATCGGTGATTGTTTCAATGATGTTGTTTGTCGCCATCGCGATGTGCTGCACACCTTCGCCATCGTAAAAGTCGAGATATTCTTCTACCTGTGATTTCTTTTTGCCCTCGGCTGGCTCGTTGATCGGAAATTTCACGAACCCATTTCCGTTACTCATCACTTTGCTCATCAACGCGGAGTACTCGGTCGAAATGTCTTTATCATCGAATGTAAGAATGTTTCGGAAGCCCATCACTTCCTCATAAAACTTCACCCACGGGTTCATCTGATTCCATCCCACGTTGCCGACGCAGTGATCGACATACTGCAGTCCAGTCTCCGACGCGCGGAACATTGGCTCCCATTTCACAAACGTCGGCATAAAAGGCCCGGTGTAATCATCGCGTTCGACAAACATGTGAACGACTTCGCCATAGATATGGATCCCGCTCAGAACAATTTTGCCATGCTCGTCTGTTAGGGTTTTTGGTTCCATGTAACTTTTGCCGCCGCGCTTCGTGGTCTCTTTCCAGGCAGAAGTCGCATCCTTCACGTTCAATGCGATCGCTTTCACTCCGTCGCCGTGCTTAAGAACGTGATCGGAAATTGCGTGCTTCGCGCGAAGCGGTGTGGTCAAGACAAACGTGATCTTGTTCTGCCGAACCGCGTAGCTGACGCGCTCTCGCACCCCGGTCTCGGGTCCGCTATAGGCTACCGGTTGGAAACCGAGCGCGCTTTGATAAAAATGCGCCGCCTGCTTGGCGTTACCTACATAAAATTCTATGTGATCGGTTCCCTGAAGCGGCAAAAAGTCTTCCTGCACTGCAGGAGCTCTCTTCGTTTTTGGAGCAGCAATTGTCGTTGGCATAATAACCTCCTAACACTTTAGCGCCGAGCGCGTCTCTAAGTATAAGATCGACGGCCACCCGTCGCAAGGTTGCGTGCGCACGGATAGTAGTCTCACAGCCGACGCAATCTCAGTGCGTTCACCAAACAGGATGCGCGAACACCGTCCCTGTTGCTCCGCTATAAGCGCGATGCATACTTTGAATTGCCGGGAAATCGATGCGAAAAAACTCTCTTCCCCATCATCTTGCCGCACTCTGGTTTGCTGATATCGCCGGCTATAGCGAGCGTGTCGCGGAGGACGAACGGGGCGCGCTGCAGTTGGTCGAAATCTTGCAAGGCCTTTCCCGCACTACTGTCCAACGCCATGAGGGTCGAGTGGTTAAGTTCCTCGGCGATGCGGTCCTCGCCGAATTTCCGAGCACAGAAATGGCCGTGCGCGCCGCAGCCGTTCTGAGCAAAGAGTACGCTGAACAGTCCGCCAAAACTGGTCGCGCGCACGATCTGCGCATTGGTGTTCATCTTGGCGATGTTGCTGTGGATACAGATGGGGATCTCTACGGAGATGGCGTCAATGCGGCGGCGCGAATCGAAGCAGTGGTCGATCCCGGGCAAGTCGTCGTCAGCGATGATGTCTGGCGTCAAATCCGCGGTCGTGAAGGGTTCCGTTTCGAACCATTGGGTAATCGTAATCTTAAGGGCGTGGGATCAATTGATCTCTACGTCGTGACGCTGGACGAAGGTATGGCGGCCACATCGATCTCGAACGCGGAAAAAGTGGAGCAGCGTAGCGCGAAAAGAAAAGGAAAGATTCGTTCCATCGCTGTTTTACCGTTTGCCGATCTAAGCGCCGAGCGCGACCAGGAACACTTCAGTGATGGTGTTGCGGAAGAAATACTCAACGCCCTCAGTAAGGTCGGCGGTCTCCACGTTCCGGCCAGAACATCATGTTTTGCATTTCGTGGAGGCACCCTGGACGCGCGGGAGATCGGTAAGCGTCTTGGAGTCGAGACGCTTCTCGATGGTAGCATCCGAAGAGCAGGAAAGCGTGTCCGGATCAACGTGCAACTGGTTGACGCGAGTAATGGGTATCAGCTCTGGTCTGAGCGTTTCGATCGCGAGATCGAAGACATCTTCGCAATCCAGGATGAGATCGCCCGAAGCGTTCTCGAATCTCTAGGTCTGGCGCTCACTGAACGAGAAGAATTTCGCTTCCTGAAGCCGTCCACGTCGAATGTCGAGGCGTATGAATCTTATCTTCGTGGACGGAAGCTTTATCACAAATGGACGCGCCAAAGCGTGAAGTTCGCGCGACAGATGTTTGAGCGCGCGGTCAAGATCGATCCTGATTTCGCTGCGGCCTGGGCGGGTTTGGCCAACAGTTATGTCGATCTCTTCCGATGGGGACGGAAGCCGCAGGATTTGGAAGCGGCACAACGTGCGATCGAACACGCGTTGAAACTCAAACCAAAGTCGGCGGAAGCTCATGTTTCTGCCGGCCAGGCATTCGCTATTCAGCGACGTTTTGCCGAAGCGGCCGCTGCGTTTGAACGGGCGCTCGAAGAGGACCCAACTCTTTTCGAAGCCTATTATCTCTACGGTCGAGCGATGTTTGAAAGCGGAGAGATTGAGAAAGCTGTGCAATTATTCGAAAAGGCGGAAGGCGCGCGGCCCGACGATTACGAATCGGCTCCTTTAAGAGCGCAGGCGCTGATCGAATTGGGGCGTCGCGATGAGGCTCGCCGCGCCGACCAAGTCGCCCTGGAACGCATCGAAAAGCACCTTGAGCTCAATCCGGATGAAGCGCGCGCGTACAGTCTGGGTTCCAGCGTGTTAATCAGGTTCGGCGAAACTGAGCGTTCAAAGCAATGGACTCACCAGGCGATGACGCTTGCGCCAGACGATCCGTTGATCCTTTACAATGCTGCGTGCAATTGGGCACTGCTCGGTGAAAGCGACCACGCTCTCGATGGATTAGAACGAGCGCTTGACGCAGGGGTTGCCGTCGGAGACTGGATTAGGCACGACCCAGACTTCGCAAGTCTACGCGATCACTCCCGCTTTCAGGCAATCGTGAAGCGGATTGCGCCGTCGTAACATTGTAACAATCGTCTGTATCCAGCTGAGTAAGCTGACCCATTCCACTTACGCTCACGGCAAGCTGCCGCATCTGTTTGTAATTGCGGTGAAGCCTTGTCATTTCGACCGAAGTCGAAAAATCTCTAGCGTGCCTCTGAAATGAATCGCCTTTATTTCTGTGCGTTTGACGGGCGATCGGTAGCTTGACCGAGGCAGTCGCCTCTGATACATGGTCGCCCCTCCAAATGAAGAACCTCAAGCAAACTCGAACCGTAGCAATTCTATCCGTAATATTAGCCATCGCGGTTTTCCTCCCGGCGGGTCCGCTCGCCGCGCGGCCCTCGGAAGGTTCCCAGAGTGGCGAGGCGCATGAAGTTTACGCACCATCCCTGACCCCCGCGATCTATCTCGTAAATTTCCTGCTCCTCTACGTGGCAAATCCCGATCTCGCCGCCTACATGCCGGCATACAAAGCGCCTATTCCTCAACCGGTGGTCGATTGCTTGGAGCAAAATCCAATGGGAACCGGCTGCCCCTATGCTGATTACAGGCGATACTTCGATCAGCAGATTTTCGATAAGAGGGAATGCTTCTGGCCGGACGTTTGCCAGGAGGCTGCGAGATGGGCGCGCTTGGCCCCACGCAAGCTAACACAGCCCGAACAGATCAACGAGCCATTGGGGAGAAGACGGGCCGATCAGATCGCTCATCTCCTGGGCATCGACGAAGGCATGATCCTGACACCCGCAGAGTACCAATGTACGATCGGGGTTCCTCCGAGATCTGGAGACCGACAGATAATCTTCGATTGCATGTATAACCTTAGTAACTCGAATGGAAACGCAGCTATTCCCCTCTCCAGCTATGGGCTTAACATTACTGAGCAGGGAGATGTTCGAAGTATTTGCGCGCCCGGATCGCCATGTCTCGAGTTCAACAATTTGTTTGGGGGGCCACTGGGGAGAATTGCCGCAGAATGCGGATGGCTGGAGAAGCTTGTACGCGTGGAAACCGAAACGCGGCTTCTTCAGTTCATAGAAGATGGGAATCCCTGCCAGGAGAGTGGCGAACCTGCATGCCTCATCGAAACCAGCTGTGCGGGAAACGGACACTAGGGAAAAGGCTGCGCCTACTCGGAATCGGGCCGACGCGGGGCGCTCTTCCCCGGTTATTAATCGTCAATCCGCGCTCGCCCGCGATTATCTCAAGGAAACATCATCTATGCGGAAGGTCGTTGAAAGAGAAACATCGGTCGTGGAACGGAATTGCAACCGGATAGTCTGACCTCTGTAAGCGGCAAGGCTAAACGATTTTTGCGAGTAGTTTCCCGCCGTGGTTTTATTCCTGTTGCTGTAGGTCGCGAGTGTCTGAAGTAAAGTGCCGCTGGTGTTGCGGACTTCGACATACAGGAAATCATAGGCCGTTGTCACACCCTCACTCGAACTGCAGTTGAACCAGAAAGTTAGATTGCCCGTAGCCGTCGATGGAATCGTGACTGTTTGGTATGTCTGTCCGGATACATTGTTGTTCACCCCGAAATAAATGTAGCCGGTCCCGCCGTGAGGGTAGTTGCCGTTGTTGGTGTAAAAGGCGCCGGAACCCGACATGACCCAGGGCGATATGCTGCCTTCGAATCCACCATTGACGATCAACTGACTCGGAGTTCCTGTTGCGGTTGCAGTGGCAGTCGCTGTAGCGGTAGCTGTTGCCGTTGCCGTTGCCGCTGCTGTTGGTGTAGCTGTAGCCGTCGCGTGCGGGGTTGCTGTCGCCGTCGCTGTCGCGGCTGCTGTTGCTGTTGCTGTGGCAGTGGCAGTCGCGGTTGCGGTTGCGGTCGGAGTTGGGCTGCCGGTTGCCATCTTGAAACTTCCAATGCGGGTGCGCCAGTTAAACGACGTCGTCGTTGAGTAGTATTCGTTGGTGTACCAGAACGTCGCGTCGTCTACGGGATCGATCGACAGCGCGCTGTAATCGCCCCAGCGATTTCCGCTGCCGGATTGGCTTCCGGCGCCGTCATAAAGATGGGCTTCGCCTTGAGCCAGAGTGTTCAGCGGATCTGTCGCCAATCGCCCGGCATAACGAAGCTGCGGATTAATGCTCGAGCTTGAAGCGCTAAAACCGATGGCAAGGTTTCCCTGCCCGTCCATCGCCGCGCTTCCCATCCACCGCCAGGTTGTGTCCGGCTGGTAAGTGCTCTGCTGATAAACCGTCACCGGTCCGGCGGTCACGTTGCGTAGTTCAAACCACCGCACGCCTGCCACGCCGCCAGAGCTCACCGTGTAGTTGCCGACGACGGATTCGTGATCGCCGAAATTCCGATAAGCCAAACGAAACATCAAACGGTCTCCGATGCCGTCGAGATAATTTGAGCTGGTAACTCCATTTTCCGGCACACACGCACGGGAGCTAGGACAAAGCGCGGTAAAGCCAGCCGCAGGTGGATTCGCGAATGTGGTAAAAGTCGAGTTCGCGGGCGTGGCGAAATCCACATGAAAATGATACGTCGTATAATTTGGATTCGAGGCTTGACCGGGAAATCCTACGAAAGTGTTCGGGGCGCCTGTTGGCGGCAACGTGGACCCGTCGAGATCTGCTGGCAGAAAGGGATCGACCGATCCACCGAGAGGTCCGACGGGACTAACAAACGTTGCGGGTTGCCCCGCCAGCATCTTCGTCCGATCAAACGCGAAGGGCTGAGGACCGAGATAACTCGTGCCTGCCGAATTGAACACATTCATGCTCATGTAGTAGGCATCGGGCCACACGCTGAGATGAGGATAATCAAAGAAATTTGAGCCGAGGTGGAATCCGTAGCGGTAGTAACTGCCGGTGGCATCCGAGGTCGTGGAGATGGCCACACACTCGTCAGTTATCGTGCTGGAGCCGGCAAACTGACTTATGAGCCAGCGGTTCGCCAGATGATCATAGAGCACGACCGGGTCACCGCTTCCGTTATTTTGGCAGACACCCCCAAAACCGCTCCAAATGGAAGAAATGCTGTTAGGTCCCAGAACGGAATTGCCGGTGGCCTTATCAAACACCTGGTAAGCTTCATTGACGATCTGCACATACTGCGTTAGCCCAACGGCGCCGTTAGGATCAGGCGGTGCGCAGCTACAGCCGACACCGGGAAAAGGAATGCCGTCGAATGTCCGGATAGGAAGAGGGATGTTCGGCATGCCAAACGCCGAGAAATGCGCGTTTTGGACCACTGGATCAAAACTGTCTACGTGGCGATAAGGTACTTTCGGGTTTTCGTTCGCCTCTCGGTCAACTCCGCGTCTCAAATCGGCCTCGCTCGACGCAGGCATCTCGCGCAGCGGTGGAGAAATATCGTTATGATAAGAGGCGCCAACCCAGACAGAGCTGCCGTTGGTATTACCTGGAGCCTGGGCTAGAGATTTGGTGCCGAATGAGCCGCTGATCGCGAGCAGCGCCAGAGTAAGGCTGAGCAAACATAACAAACAAGCGAGAAGACGCGAAAGAGAGAAGGCAGATTTTCGGGGTGTTATCTTTTTCATGTTATTCCTCCTTAGGATGTTTCACTTGCAAAGCAATGCTATGAAGGCCAGCCGGCGGTTGCCAAGCTTTCTAACATTAGTTTTTTGTAATGTTTCGACAGGAAAGCGACAAACGCTCCGGTAAGGCAATCGGAACCAGTTGATCTAGCTCATGCTGTGCTGGCACTTAGGCTTTTGCACCTACGGTGCACGTTGCAAGCGCGACGGTAGGTGAATCGTGGCGATCATGCACCGCGCACTCCCGCCGCCTAGCTCAATCGTAGGCAGTTCAAGCGGGATAAGCCGCGTGTGACGGCTCAATCTTTCGCGTTGGTCCTCTGTCAGTGCTCGGCCGGCGCGACTGGAAAGCACCAGCAGTTTCTCTCCATCCTTATTGTGTAGTTCAATGGCATTGCCCGCGAAATTCGCGATCTGATCTGCCGATAACTCCACGATCTCTTTTCCAGTCTGCTCCAAGCGCGCACGCACCTGTTGCCGCTCGACGTTATTCGGAATCATCTCCAGACCAACCATCGCGAAGGCCGTGCCGATACACATCATCACGTTGGTGTGATAGATCGGTTGGCCATTGGAATCGAGGCTGGTGAAAGTGATCGGCTCATAGCTGAAATCATCGGCAAAGCGTTGGATCACCTTTGGGTTAGACCGATGTGAGAGCGAGACGTACGCAATTTTGTTCAGGTGATCGAGGACAAGACTGCCTGTGCCTTCCAAACAGCAACCTTCATCCTCGAACGCCGAGTAATCGATCACCTCGGTGACCCGATAGTGCTTGCGCAGTTCCTCGACGATATCCTGCCGGCGCTCGCGCCGACGCAGGGCTGAATACATCGGGAAAAGGACGAGACGCCCATCATGATGCGTTGATATCCAGTTGTTAGGGAAAACTGCGTCCGGTTTTTCCGGCTCAGTTGTGTCCTCAAACACATGCACGTTTACGCCAGCCGCATGCAGTGTTTGTACCACTGCATCGAATTCTTGTCGCGCTAACTCGCTCAGCGCGTCAGCAGCACAATCAACTCGAGCTTGAAACGCGTTGTCGGGCGCGGTCTCCGGGTTCGGATAAAACTTGAAAGGCCTGACCATCAGCACCGAGCTGGCGCTTTGCGTGGCCGTAGCGTTCTGTGTCATTGTAGCTGCATTTTAGGCTATTTGGCCAGATGTCGCATCAGCCACTGAAGCACGATTGACGTGTCGGAGTCGCCGGAACACGCGCGGATGATTTTTATTTCATCGCAATAAGGCCACAGAGGATCGCAACGATTCTCGACGAATCAAAGAATCTCCTTTGTGTCCGTTGTGCTCGTCGTGCCAGTTTAATCGCCAAAGGAAATGTCCACATCGCGTGCGCTCTGGATTATCTCCTGCCATTGAGATGAGAAAAAACTTCCAAAGCGTCAAGCTGCGCAAAATAATGGAGCGCCAACATGAGCATTGTCGCTAACACCGTTCAACCCCAAGGCACTCCTCACAATGGTGTGCTCGCTCACCATCCGCTGCTCCTCTATTTCATCCTCGCCTATGCCGGTTCGTGGCTTCTCGCGCTGCCATACGTACGGTTTGCAGATGGCGCTACCCTTCTGCCGTTTCGTTGGCCAGTACCCTTCGTGGTGTCTGCCGCCATTATTCCCTTTGCCGGTCCTTTCCTGGCAGGCTTCATTGTCACAGGCTTAACCGAAGGGCGAGCGGGCGTACGTCGCTTGGTGGGGCGAATCGTTTTTTGGCGAGTGGGACTTCGTTGGTACCTATTCGCCCTCGTCGGCATTCCTCTGATCACGGTGGTGGGCGCTGTTGTTTTGCCTGGAGTTCTGGGATCCTTTCGAGCAGCCGCTCCCTCGTGGCTGCTGACGTATTCAATCAGCTTTGTCATAGCGTTCTTCATCGGCGGACCGTTGGGCGAGGAGCCCGGATGGCGTGGTTTTGCGCTGCCTCGCTTGCAGAACCGTTATGGTCCAATGGCCGCGACGCTTATCCTGGGACCGCTTCACGTGTTATGGCACCTGCCGTACTTCTTTATTCCGGAATGGGGCACCGCACGGGACACGATCCTTGAAGTTAGCTGCTATGTGTTATCCGGGATCGCTCTTACCTTTGTCTATACGTGGCTATTCAACCGTACCAAGGGCAGCGTGCTTCTTCCTATCCTGGCGCACACATCTGTTGACGCATTCAATCCAAGCGAATTCTTTCTCGCCCCCATAGTGCGCGGTGCCAGTAACATCCCGTTCCTGGTCGCCTTCGGGCCCGTGGCCTTGTTGCTCATGACCGTTACGCGTGGCCGGCTTGGCTATCAGCATGATCTTCATGAAGCAGAACCTGATGCGGCATCACGAACCATTCGTGCATGAAAACATCACCGGCATCTCTGGTTACCGAGCGCAATCGTCGATTTCAGGCGCGCCGGGGTCTGGCGTTATACTTCGCGATTCTTGTGCCGCTGTCAGCGGTGTTCGAAACGCTCATGATCCTCGGAAATTTGTCGTGGCTCTGGGCGCTAATGTGGACTCCGGCAGCTGCCTCGGTGGCGGCGCGTCTGATCCTTCGTGAAGGCTTTGCCGATGTGTCTTTCCGTGTCGGCGGGAGTCGAGGATGGAAAGCTATCGTGCTGGCGCTCATCTTTCCGATTGTTATTGGGCTGATCTCCTACGGCATCGCATGGACGACGGGACTAGTCGGCTTCAATCCAAAGCCAATCGCACTAGTCGCTCGTTTCATCGGAAACATTGCTTCGCCGATCGTCGTTTTTATGATCAACGTCGCAGTAGCTGCGACGGTCGTAACTATTTTCAGCATCCGCACTGCTGCCGGCGAAGAAATTGGCTGGCGCGGGTACATGCTTACACGCCTGATCGATGCCGGTCTGCCGCAACCCGTGTTACTGAGCGGCTTGATCTGGGGGCTCTGGCATGTGCCACTCATCCTCGGCGGCGTGTACCTGGCAGGTCCGCCACCGATTCTGTCTGCTTTGTTATGGGTAATCACCGCCACCGCCTTTAGCTTCATTTTCGCGCGGTTGCGACTGACGACAGGAAGTGTCTGGCCGGCGATTACGCTTCACGCAGCCTGGAACAGCGTTATTCAGGTCGCGTTTGATCCAGCGAGTACAGGCGCTGGCGCGAGCCTGTGGATCGGTGAGTCCGGGATTCTCGTCACGCTCACCATGATCGTTGCGGCCGTCATCTTCTCGTGCGGAGGATGGAAGAACTCCAAAAATGTGATTCGATCGCTCTAGCACAGTAGGCGACACCAACAACGCAGGAAGTCTGAAACGTTATTTTGTTGCGCCCGTTGTGTTCGTCGAGCGAGCCTTTTAATCACCGAACGAAATGTCGACATCGCGCGCGGTTTGTACCAGCTCGCCGTTGGGCGGGACAAGCTTGAGCCGATTGACTGCTTCGGCAATCGAGACGTGACGTACCTGATAGTTCTGGTAACTCACCATCGCCCCGAAATGCCCTTCGTTCGCTAGCTGGACGGCTTTAACGCCGAAACGTGTCGCAAGAATTCGGTCAAGGGTCGTCGGCGCACCCCCGCGCTGAAGATGACCGAGCACGCAAAAACGCGTTTCTTTGCCCGTGCGCGTGGCGATCTCGCGCGAGACGATTTCGCCAATCCCGCCCAGCCGAAACTCGCTACCTTCCACGTCGCGTTTCACTTGTTCGCCATGTTTCGGTCTCGCGCCTTCTGCAGCGACAACCACCGTGCCAAAGCAACCGGCCGCTTCGCGCGAATTGATCACGCTCGCGATCTTTTCGTTATCGAACGGGATCTCGGGAATCAAAATGATATCGGCGCCCCCGGCGATACCGCCCTGCAACGCGATCCATCCCGCGTGCCGTCCCATCACTTCGACAACCATGACCCTCCGATGGCTATTCGCCGTAGTGTGCAAACGATCCAGCGCGTCAACGACGACATTCACGGCAGAATCGAAACCGAACGTGGTCGCCGTCGCTTCGAGATCGTTGTCGATCGTCTTCGGGACGCCGATGCAGTTGATGCCGGCCTCCTGCAACTGTTGGGCAGTCACCAGCGAGCCGTCGCCGCCGACGACGATCAAAGCTCGCACGCAGAGGTCCTCCAGGATCTTCCTGGCGTCTGCAACGATCTTTGCCGGAACAATTGTCCGATCGCCTGCGCCGACTTTCGCAGCAAAATGGCCGCGATTGGTTGTACCAAGAATTGTCCCGCCCAGCGCCATGATTCCGTTCACAGCCTGCCGTTCGAGAATCACGTAATTGCCAGGAGGCAACAGGCCTTCGAATCCATCGCGAAAACCAACCACTTCCCAGCCGAGCTTGTCCGCTGCCAGCACGACGCCGCGCAAAACCGCATTAAGCCCGGGACAATCCCCACCGCTGGTAAGAACACCAATGCGCGGTTTCATTAGTCTCCTGTAGCGTCCGCTGTCCTCAGCGGATTCCGCGCGCTGCACCAACTCCGACTGCGCTGGGGACAGCGCACCCTACAGCGACGGGCGACCAAATGGTCTTCTTTTTGCAAGAGTGAAACTAGAGAAGTTTTTTCGGATCAGCCATCCGCCCCGCTGCTGCCCATTGATCGTACAACTGCCAGCCGCGTTGCATCATAGCTTCACCTTCCCCAAATCGATTAGTGCTACCGAGGAGCACCACCATTATGTGGCGCGGATAAACCGTTTCCATCTGGCCGTTGCGAACAACTTCCGATTCACGATTTGCGTACAAAATTAAACAGTCGCCGGCACGCGATGAGCGACCTGTCTTCACGCCGTCGATGCCATTTTTGCCAAGGAGCTCATTCGTGTTGCGAAGCACGTAACTCAGCTGTTGACCTTGTCGGTTAAACGAAATCTGGCGTTCCTTTTGCGACACGTAAAAACGAAAGCTCGGCTTGTTCATCGCGTATCGGGTGAGACGCGCCATATCTTCCGCCGTGGAAAACGGCAGGGGCTTCACCTTCCAATCGATGCCGTGAGGATTGACAAAACGTGTGCGCTCCATCTTTAACTGTTTGGCCAGCGAATTCATCTGAGCGACGAACACGTCGGCTGGCGTCAATTTCGCACCCCCCTCGACTCCTTCCAGCCGAGAACCGACGTGATAGGCCAGCGTGTAAGCGGCGATATTGTCAGATTGCACGAGCGCAGCATAAAGAAGATCGCGCAAGGAAACGGAGTCACCCGGTTGAAAGCCGATGTTGTTTTCCGTGGTTCCTCGGAAGGCCTCCGGCGGAATGGCCACCGCTTCGTTGAGATCGCCGGATTTCTTCTCTGACCAATCCAATACCACGCAAGCCGTGGCAATCTTTGTCAGGCTACCGACCTGCAGCTTCTTCCTCGGTTCCTGTTCTTCCAAAATGTAACCGGTTTGCGCGTCGGCAATAAGGTATGCCTGCGCCGCTGCCACCGAACGCACAACGGACGCGCTTACAAGAACTGCGAGGGAAATGATCAGAAATCGACGTAATGAGTGCATAAGATCCCAAGAACGGCAGCACCTTAAGCGGCGCGTTCTGATTCGCAAACGCTCAACGTGGTGAATAGAACACACTCGAAGCCTGTACGCTGGAGCCGGCGCGCCCTCGCGCCGCCTCACAACGAACGGCCCGTGGGCGGGCCGACTCCATTGACACCGCGTTGAGGACAACGCCTTCCACCTTCATTGACTTTTCTGCGTTGCTCTGGCGCGGGTGATCAGGAGGCGCATCAGAAAATAAACAATGATCGCAGAAGGAATGGAAAGGAAGAGCGAACCAACAAACGCGGGCCAGAACGTAGGCCAAATAACCCGGGAAAACACATGCCAATGCACGTAATCGTGCAGTCGAAACTGCCGAAAGTGTACCCGCTGCGCCACTGGGCGATGCAATATCCAACAACCGAACTGATATTCGGCGAGATAGATTGCCGGCATTACCCAGATCAGAACATCGTGCAGCGTTACCGCAATCGCGGCAGCGACCTTGTTGCAGCGGAAAATCCACGCTACGACGATCGACAGCAATGTTTTCAGCGGATACAGCGGAGAGAATCCGAAGAAAATTCCGATCGCCGAGCCGAAAGCGATTGAGTGCGGCGTATCGGCGATCGTCATCAACGTCATGTGATGCGCGACCAACCAGCTCTTCGTCCGCGCGAGCGGCTTCGGCAATCGTGACTCGTAACCTGACTCCTCCCCTGTATGTGGCTCGTGCACGCCTCGAACATAAACCAAAACAAATTTGATTCCTGCAAGCTGCTACGCTCGCGACTTCAATCGAAATTGCCGGAGCTCCTTCCGCTTGTCGTGACCAGCAGCCGCAGCTACAACCAAAACATCAATGGCTCGATCTGATGTGCAGCACCGCTACGCGATTCGCGGAGGCATGGAAGGCAAGAAACGTCTCGATCTGCTCGCTCGCGTGATGCTGCCGACGACCGTGCAGTTACTCGATCGTGTGGGTCTGGTCAGAGGGATGAAATGCCTGGACGTCGGTTGTGGCGGCGGCCACGTGGCGATGTTGATCGCTGGCATTGTGGGACCTGAAGGACGCGTTTTAGGTACGGACACAGACGCGGAGATTCTCGCGTTCGCTAAGGAAGATGCCGAAGCGGCGAAGCTCACCAACGTTACATTTCAACAGCTGGATGCTTGCGCATGCGTAGGGCGTGAGGGGTTCGATCTGGCTTACGCGCGTTTTCTGCTCTCGCACTTGAACGAGCCGGAGAAGTGTCTCGCAGCAATGGTCGCGGCGTGTGCGCCGGGAGGAACTATTGTCATCGAGGACACTGATTTTGCCGGAAGCTTTTGTTATCCAAATTGCGGGAGCTATGAGCGGTACAAGGAATTGTATCAAGAGCTGGTACAGCGGCGGGGTGGCGATTCAAATATAGGACCAAAACTGCCAGCCATGTTGCGTCGGGCGGCTATCAAAGGAATCGAGCTAAACGTCGTCCAACCCGCTCACATTCATGGCGAAGGCAAATTGATGGCGCCGATAACCATGTCGCGGATAGCAGACGCGTTAATCGCCGAGGAACTTGCTACCGAAAGTGAAGTGCAGCACATCTTGACCGAGTTAAATCGCGCCGCAGCAGACTCGGAGACAGTGATCAGTTTGCCGAGGATTTTTGAAGTGTGGGGCAAGCGCGCCGTCTAAAATAACTCCAACGTCTCCGCCGGCGCGTTGACGATTTGTCCCAGCGCTTTGCGCAGGCGAATCGCTGCGCGTGGCGCGTAATCGAGATTGTTGTTGTTGAAAATCACATGCAGATCGCGCGCTTCTCTTGCGAGTTTTCTGCTCCGCTCCGCAACCTGCGCGATTTCTTTTTCGTTGTAATCGTAGTCGAAACGCGCCGCTACCGTTTTTCCGGTGATGTAAGCTTTTGCGTTTCGCCCATGCAGGCGCAGGTATGCCACATTTGAGTTTATCACTTCGTCCATATCCGATCGCATCACAGTGAAATGGTCCGAAACGGGTGCGTCAACGTTCACAAAAATCGCTGCGTGCTTCCGCACAAAATCAATTGTCGATTGCAGTTGATCGCCGATCGCCCAATTCCGGTTTCGAAACTCAATCGCCAACTCGTACCCATCGAGCATCCCGATAAGCGGCTCGAGCTCGCTCAACTCGTGTTTCCGTGGCGAAAACGCTGGTGAAAGTTGCAGGAGCAAGACACCCATTTTTCCTGCACTGCGAAAGATTGCGGTCGCACGCAGGAAAACTCTCAGCAGCGCTTCCTGCACGTCTCGCGATGGTTTAACGTTCCCTTTCGCGTCCGCTTCTGCCCGGAATTGTAAATCTGGCGGCAACAGCTTCGCCTTCGTCGAGTGAAACGAAAATAGCTGGTGCAATTTGACATCGAACGTGAAATTACCCGGCGTCGCAGCGCACCACCGCTCCACCATTCTCGGTTCTGGTACGGAATAAAATGTCGAGTTCACCTCGACCAAATCGAAATGCTGCGCGTACCACGCCAACCGGTCGCCCGCCGGCAGTTTCTTCGGATACCAACGCTCCACAAAACCGGGATCCGACCAACTCGCCGTCCCGACAAGAATTTTCCCGCTCACCTATTCAACGAAGCCGCGACGAGCCGAAAGACAAATGCGTTTGGTCCAGGTGAAACGGTTTTTCGATTTGCAGAAAGCTAACGTCCCAAGTATCCTCATCGCGCGGGGTGGAGCAGCCTGGTAGCTCGTCAGGCTCATAACCTGAAGGTCGCTGGTTCAAATCCAGCCCCCGCAACCAATTCTCTCTTCTGGAATTGGATTTTGGAAACGACTTGCTGCTGTCCATTCTGTGGACAAACTGTATCGCCGCAATTCGGTGAGAATCATTCCAGCGTAGCTCAGTGGTAGAGTCCCGACGCAGTCGGGATTAACCGATTCGCGGTTGCTTCAAGAGAATCGTTACACGAAATATACGCTCCAGCGATCCAGAGTAGCTCAGTGGTAGAGCGGTCGGCTGTTAACCGATTGGTCGTAGGTTCGAATCCTACCTCTGGAGCCAAATTTTAAGGCGCTTATGGTGAGCGACTTCTCCAGCTGGCAGGACCGGAAAAACGAGAAATGCCAGCAGATTTGCCAGCAGAACGACTCGCGAACGCACAATTCGCACCAACTCTGCTGAACTCCGCGACTACTCGCTAACGGAAAAGATTCGGCGCGTTCATTCTCCTCAACATGGAGAAAAACGTGCAACTGAAATATCGAATATACCGCCGGCGTAACGGCGTTTTTTACTGGCAAGACAACGGCTCACAAAAGCAGGGATCACTTCGCACAAGCGACAGACGCGACGCC
>DASXHS010000166.1:0-2419 GCA_036488345.1 Candidatus Udaeobacter sp. | reverse complement strand
GGGTGCGTGCCGTGCAGCAACACATTTCGGCGCAGCTTGAGATCGCCCAGATCCAACAACGATTGCAAAAAGATGTCGCGTCGCAATTTTCCGACGCACAACGGCGCGCGTATCTGCGGTCCCAGCTCAAAGCGATTCAACATGAGCTCGGTGAGACGGCGGGCGGCGGTGAGGAACAAGCGGAACAGCTGCGCGCGCGCCTCCAGGAAGCGAATCCTCCGGAAGAAGTGATGAAACAAGCGGAGCGTGAATTGAAGCGGCTGGATTTCATTCCGCCGGCAAGTCCCGAGTTTTCAGTGATCGTGAGTTACATCGAAATCATTGCCGACTTGCCGTGGAATAAGTTTAGCGAGGACAACCTCGATCTCGAGCAGGCGCAACAAGTTCTTGATCGTGATCACTACGATTTGGAAAAAGTTAAGAAGCGGCTGATCGAATATCTCGCGGTACGAAAACTCAATCCGCAAGGACACGGTGCGATCCTCTGTTTTCTCGGGCCCCCCGGCGTAGGCAAAACCAGTCTGGGTCAATCAATCGCCGACGCGCTAGGTCGCAAATTTGTGCGGATCAGTCTCGGCGGAATGCGCGATGAAGCGGAGATTCGCGGTCATCGCCGCACGTATATCGGGTCAATGCCGGGACGCATCATTCAAGAGCTGCGCCGCTGCGGCACGCGCAATCCTGTTTTTATGCTCGACGAGATCGACAAAATCGGTGCGGATTTTCGGGGCGATCCTGCGAGCGCATTGCTCGAAGTACTCGACCCGCGGCAGAACAACGCATTTGTCGATCGTTATCTGGATGTGCCGTTCGATCTGTCGCAGATAATTTTCATCGGCACCGCAAACTACATTGAGGGTATTCCCGAACCGTTGCGCGACCGCATCGAAGTGATCTCACTTCCAGGTTACACCGAGCGCGAGAAACTCGAGATTGCGAAGCGATATCTTGTGCCGCGACAACTGGAAGAGAACGGGCTCAAACCCGAGCAATGCGAATTTCAGGAGGACGCGCTTCGCAGCATCATCAGCGATTACACGCATGAAGCCGGCGTTCGTGAGCTCGAGCGTCAGATCGGAGCCGTGTGTCGGGGCGTTGCGGCGCAAGTCGCACGCGGCAAAATCGATCACGCAACGGTCGCGCCGCAGACAGTGGCGGAAATGCTCGGGCCAGCCAAATACGTTCGCGAAACAAAGCTCAAGACCAGTAAACCCGGCGTGGTTACCGGATTGGCTTACACGCCGAGCGGCGGCGAAATATTGCACATCGAGGCAACACGTTATCCGGGCAAAGGGAATATCACGCTTACCGGGCAGATCGGGAACGTGATGAAAGAATCCGTGCAAGCCGCACTCAGTCTCCTTCGCAGCCGGGACGGTCAACTGGGCGTCAAGGCCGACGATTTTCGAAAAATGGACGTCCACGTGCATGTACCCGCCGGCGCGGTGCCAAAAGACGGGCCGTCAGCCGGCATCGCCATGTTCACTGCGCTCGCTTCGCTCTTCACCAACCGACCGGTTCGTTCCGATGTCGCGATGACGGGCGAAGTTACTTTGCGTGGTCTCGTTCTGCCGATTGGCGGATTGAAAGAAAAAAGCCTGGCTGCGATGCGCGCCGGCATTTCGACTGTCATCATTCCCAAACTCAACGAAAAAGATCTCGTCGACGTCCCCGAGGAAGCGAAACAAAAACTCAAATTCGTCCCGGTCGAAAACGTCGATGAAGTCCTGGCCGTAGCGCTGGAAAAAGACGGCGTCATTCCGTCGGCTTCAGAAAAGAAATCGGCCTGAGTGCTAAACTCTGAAGATACTCTAACGCCTGGCATTGTGAACGGCCTGGATCATCAAGACCATGTTGGCACTGGCTGTCTAACGAGACGGAGCTGAGCCACCGCTGGCGTGAGCGAGCTTTGCTTTCACTTCTTCCTTCATCAGATTTGGGCCGTGTCGTAGAAACTGCCATTCATAGCGGGCTCTGTGGAGATATTATCATACGACGTGGAGCATCTAACGAGTTCAAGCTCAGCCGCAGCTAGCGAGAGCGCGGATGGCAAACTCGAAAAGTATTTTAATCATGATAAGGGACGAAACAAACCGCCTAGGCATCGGCTGCGGCGTCTAGATGGCATGTAAGGGAGCGGGCGAGTTGTTAAACTCACCCGCTCTATGAAAAATACAATCGTTCATCACGAAGGGGCGGCCTCACTCAAGGTCGCCGTTAAGAAGATAGGACTTTGCGGCTCGGTCATCAAGATCGGTCTGGATGTGCACGCGCGGCTTTACGTCGCCGTAGCGCAATACGATCAGCTCTTACCCAAGCCGGCCCGGCGGCTGGCGCCATCGGAGTTTGTGCCATGGGTGGAGCAGCTCTTACGAGCGGGCCACACCGTGCATGTGGTTTATGAAGCATGCGGTTTTGG
>DASXHS010000140.1:0-7139 GCA_036488345.1 Candidatus Udaeobacter sp. | reverse complement strand
CTCCGCGGTGAGTTCCATCTCGGATAGATTTTTGTGTCTGAATTTTACCTTTAGATAACGATCCACCAGCCAGCGAACCATTCCGCCGATGAAGATTGGGGTGGAGGAGGCGAGGGGAAGATAAACTCCAACGGCGAACGCAAGAGATGGAATCCCGCTCATCTCGAGCACGACCGCAATCATGGCACCGAGTAGAACAAGCGCCCACGGCAATTTGTGACTGAGGATGCCTTTGATGATGTACGACATCAGAGTTGCCTTCGGCGCATCGAATTTCTGCACTGCCGAGCCATCGGGACGAACCCTGTGTGTTCCGTTAATGCCGGGATCGACGAGGTAAACAGGAACGCCTTGCTCGTTAACCAAATAGCGTTGAGCAGCACCGCCCTCTGGATCGATGCGTTGCCAGACACGATACGTTTTCGAATCAGAGGCGGCTTGTAATCCCTGTACTTTTGCCGTTTTTCCGATCTCATTCGCAGGGGCACGCAATTCAGTGTTTGCCGGAACAGGCACGTAAACTGTGTACGCGTCATTCAAAAACAAGAGCACGTATCCAAGTGTCAGCGCCGATGCGAGCGAACCGAAGAGGATCGCGATCTGCTGTGCTCGAGGTGTCGATCCAACCAGAAAACCTGTTTTTAAATCCTGCGAGGTTGTGCCGCCATTAGAAGCAGCAATGCAAACAATTCCTCCAATCGAAAGCGCTGTGACGAAATAGGGGGAAGCGGTCCAACCTACGATCAGGAACGCCAGGCACGTGAGCAGCAAAGTCGCCACAGTCATTCCGGAAATCGGAGTTGAAGACGAGCCGATCTCTCCGGTCAATCGCGAAGAGACGGTGACGAACATGAAACTGAACAGCACGATCAGAAACGCGCCGAGAAAATTTCCACGCAGATGCAACTGCGGAACCGCCATGATGACCGCGATGATCGCGAGGCAACCAATGACCACGACGCGCATCGACAAATCGCGATCCGTTCGCGGCGCGGGTCCTTGCAAACTGTGTTGGCCCACCAGATCCGACAATCCGCCTCGCAATCCATGCCAGATCGTAGGGATCGATCGGAACAAGCTGATGATTCCGCCAGCAGCAACTGCTCCCGCGCCGATGTAAAGAATATAAGCCTCGCGAATATCGTCGGGACCCATTTGACTGATAGGAATAGTTCCGGGTGCGACCGGTCCCGTGACGTTGTCACCGAAAAATTTGATCGCTGGAATTAGTACGAGATACGAGAGCACCCCGCCGGCGCACATGATTGATGCGATGCGTGGCCCGATGATATAGCCGACACCGAGCAAAGCTGGTTCGATCGTGGCGGAGATTGAAGCGCCTTTTAATGGCGCACCAAAAATTTTCTCCGGGGTGTCTTTCCACATTCTGAACGCGCCCATGGCGGTCTGATAAAGGACACCGATTCCAAAACCAGTGAAGATCACTTTGCCGCCGCCGCTCGCTGCTTCTTGATTTACGATTTCTGCATTCGCGGTCGTATGTGTTTTATCCGCGACGGCGATCGATTCCTTCGAGACGGCTGCCTTCAGAACTTCGGCACAAGCTGTACCTTCGGGATATTTCAAAACACCGTGTTCAGCGACAATCAAAGCGCGGCGCAAGGGGATCATCATCAGTATGCCGAGTAATCCGCCCAGAACGGCGACGAGCATTACTCGCGTGATTTCGAGGTCGAATCCAAGAATCATGATCGCCGGCATCGTGACCCCCAGACCAAACGCGATCGATTCGCCCGCTGAACCCGCGGTTTGAACGATATTGTTTTGCAGAATCGTCGCGTCGCGGGACCGAAAAAGCTTCGACGAGATACGAAAGATGGTGATTGAAAGCACGGCCACCGGGATCGATGCGCTCACCGTCAATCCGACTTTGAGCACAAGGTAAAGCGACGACGCGCCGAAAATAATTCCGAGAATCGTGCCAGTGATTAAATGCGGCCACGTCAGCTCCGGCAACTGAGCGGAAGCAGGAATGAACGATTTAAAGTTGGCCGCCAACGGATTCGTTGGTCGCGCGCCGACGATGTCTGGATATTCCTGCGGCGGATTTGCGCTATCGATCGTCGACATTTTGCAAGAGGTCGAGAGAATGGGCCAAAGCGCCAGGGCACTGCAACACGCAATTCATTAGGCGCAGGTTTTCGAAGTTACAGTTTCTTGACCCCGTTGGCAGCTTCACACTATTCTCCGCTTCCAACGAAGACATACGTCGCAGAAAACATGCGCAAAGAACTCACGGTACGCGGTCTCATCATCGGCGTCATTATCACGCTGGTGTTCACCGCAGCGAATGTGTACTTCGGGCTGAAAGCAGGGCTCACTTTCTCTACGTCGATCCCGGCAGCGGTGATTTCGATGGCCATTCTGCGCGGGTTCCGTGACGCCACAATTCAGGAGAACAACATCGTTCAAACCGTTGCCTCCGCCGCGGGCACACTTTCATCGATCATTTTTGTACTGCCCGGCCTGATTATGATCGGTTGGTGGACCGAGTTTCCGTTCTGGATTTCGTTCTGGATTTGTGCGCTCGGCGGAATCCTTGGTGTGATGTATTCGATTCCTTTACGTCGAGCACTAGTCACAACTTCCGATTTGCCGTATCCGGAAGGCGTTGCATGCGCTGAAGTGCTCAAGATCGGGAGCAGCAGCGATTCCAAGAATGCTTCCGACATTGAACATGGGAGGGCCGGTCTGCTTGCAGTACTGTGGGGCTCGATCGTTGCCGCGGTATTCGCGGTCGTCGTTCAGACGCAAGTATTGGCCGCCGATGTGGCGCAAACTTTTCGGATCGGCAGACGCGGATCAGTGAGCGGATATGATTTCTTTTTGTCGTTTGCTCTTCTCGGGATCGGACACCTGGTCGGTTTGTCCGTCGGCATCGCGATGCTCATCGGCGCGGTTATCGGCTGGGGCTGGGGCGTACCGCATTTCTCGGCGATGTCCGGCGACATCATGACCGCGGCCGCGACGCTCGCGCAAAAAACCTGGAGCACAAAGGTCCGTTTCATTGGTGCCGGCGCGATCGGCGTTTCCGCGATTTGGACGTTGCTCAAACTGGTAAAGCCCGTAGCCCGCGGACTGGCTGGTGCGATGGCTGCATCGCGCGCGCGAAAAGCCGGGAAGGCTCATACATTGCCGCTCACTGAGCGCGATATTCCGATCGGGATCGTCGGATTGGTAACGCTGATCTGCATGCTGCCGATCGCGTGGTTGCTAGGGTACTTCGGTAACAGCAGCGGTCTCGGCGCCCATTTGCCCACACTTATCATCGGCGGAGTCGCTTACGTTGTGTTGATGAGCTTCTTCGTTTCCGCAGTGTGCGGTTACATGGCTGGCTTGATCGGTTCCTCGAACAGCCCGTTGTCTGGGATTGGGATTTTAGTCGTGATCGGTGCGGCATTGCTGCTCGTGATCGGCGTAAAACCGTACGTCGGCCCGGATGCCAGCAAGGCGCTGATGGCTTTCGCGCTCTTTACGACTGCAGTGATCTTCAATGTTGCGGCGATCGCGAATAACAACTTGCAGGACCTCAAGACCGGACAGTTGGTTGATGCAACGCCATGGAAGCAACAAGTCGCTTTGATTTTCGGCGTCATCGCGGGCGCGTTCGTCATTCCGCCGGTACTCGATCTCGTGAATCACGCTTACGGTTTCGTTGGAGCGCCAGGCGCTGAAGCGCGTGCGCACCCTTTGCCCGCGCCCCAGGCAGGATTGATATCGTCACTGGCGCAAGGAGTCATTGCTGGTGATATCGACTGGAGTTTAATCCGGATCGGCGGATTGATCGGCATTGGTATCATTTTGCTGGACGAAATCCTTGCGCGCACGACACGACACATGCGTGTTCCACCGTTAGCAGTTGGTCTCGGCATTTATTTACCCACGCAGAGCACACTGATGATCGTGGTCGGAGCCGTTGCAGGGTGGTTGTTCGATAGGCGCGCTGATCGCACCGCGAGACCAGAAGCAACGAAACAGCTTGGCGTGTTGCTCGCGTCCGGGATGATCGTTGGCGAGGGCATTCTCGGTGTGGTGATTTCGGCGATCATCGTCTTTTCAGGGAAAGATGCACCATTGGCATTGGTCGGGCCCAGCTTTGAAACCGCTGGCAAAATTCTTGGCGGACTTGCTTTCGCGGCGATCGCGATTGGGCTGTATCGCTGGATCCTTGGACTAGCGCCGGCGAGATCGACATGAAACGAAAATGGAATTGGCCGATCTGGGTCGGGTTCGTTGTCGTAGTCATCGGGTTGTTCTCCTATGAGTTCTTCGCCCGATTTCCAATCACGCGAGATTTTCCCTGGGCGAATGTCCTGCTCTTTGGAATTGGGATTGCGTTGCTGATAGCCGGTCTTGTCCGCGCGTTTGGCCGGCCGCAGATTTACCGGGGAAAGATTGTCGGATCTATCCTTGCAATGATTGCGGTGCTTGTTGTCGCGCTTTTCAGCTACGAAATCTTCTACGCCTTGCGGCAGGTGCCGGCCTCAGCTGGCGCTCCGCGCGTTGGCCAAAAAGCGCCTGACTTTCTACTACTGGATCAAAATGGAACACCTGTCGGTCTCGGCGATCTGCTTTCCAACTCAAACGGTGTCGTGGTGATTTTCTATCGTGGTTTTTGGTGACTGCTTTGCAACTCCGAGTTGCGGAGTTTTCAACAAAGGCTGCCGGAGTTCGAGGCACGTCGCATTAGCGTTGTCGGCATCAGCGTCGATCCACCGGAGATTAACCGACGCCAATCGCAAAAGCGGGGCTACACCTTCCCGCTACTGTCCGATCCGAAGATGCGCGCTATTCGCCGATACGACGTCTTGCATCCCGGAGCGGGACCGAAAGGAGCGGACATCGCGCGTCCAGCCGAATTTCTCCTTGATTCAAATGGCATCGTTCGTTGGGTCAATCTCACCGACAACATTGTCGTGCGCGCGCGCCCAGAGCAGGTGCTCGAAGCGTTAAATCAACTCAGCCCTGCTGGCCAATGATTGACGTCCGTTTGTCGAATCAATAGGTTAAGCGCCCGTGCATTCGGAACTGGAACAACTGCTCGTTCTCCAAGATCGACAACAAAGGATCAGACACCTCGAGACTGAGATTAAAACGCTGCCGTTAGAACGCGCTTATCTTGAGTCGCAATTGGCCGCAACCGCGGCGGGCGTTGAATCGCTGAAACAGAAAGGGCGTCTGGTCGAAGTTGAGCGCAAGAAACTGGAACTCGATGTGGGCACCCGTACTGAAAGCATATCGCGTCTCAAAACGCAGCAGTATCAAACCCGGAAGAATGATGAATTTCAGGCGATTTCCCACGAGATTGAGCGGTACGAGAATGAAATTCGCAAACTGGAGGATCAGGAACTCGAATTGATGATCGAGGCCGATAAGCTCAAAGGCGAACTCGAAGCGGCCGACAAAAGCGCGCGGGCAATGAAGGACAGCATCTCGCGGCAACTAACGGATCTCGAAATAAAATCAAAAGCGCTCGAAAAGCAGCAGACAGAACTGACGAGTGAGCGGGAAGCGCTTGCGTCTAAAATCGACGCCGATCTGCTCGACCAGTTCGAGCGCCTGTTCAATAGCAAAGGCGACGCTGCAATCGTCGCAGTGGAGCACGGTGTTTGCACCGGCTGCCACATGAAAGTTACGACTGCAACAGCTGCGCGGGTCAAAGCCGGAAAGGAAATTGTTAGCTGCGAGCAATGCGGTCGGATTTTGTACCTTGGCGCGTTTTAGCCGCTTCGCTGTGCCAAGCGTCAATCTGGTGGGCGGCTGACACAGCCGCCTCTACAATTCAGACGTTGAATCGGAACAGAATCACGTCGCCATCGCGCACTTCGTAGTCTTTTCCTTCCAAACGCAGTTTTCCTGCTTCGCGTGCTTTCGCGAAAGAACCGGCTGCGACGAGATCATTGTAATGAATGGTTTCCGCTGCGATAAACCCGCGCTCAAAATCGGAATGAATCGCTCCGGCGGCGGCTGGCGCTTTGTCGCCGGCATGGATGGTCCAGGCGCGGCTCTCCTTTTCGCCAGTGGTAAGAAACGTACGCAATCCGAGCAGATGATACACCGCACGAATGAGCGCGTGCACGCCGCTGTCTTCCACGCCGAGACCGCGTAAGTATTCCAGCGCCTCCTGCTCATCCAGGTCAACCAGCTCGCTCTCGATGTGCGCGCTTACTACGATTGCTTCAGTGGCGAAATGGTGATTCGCGTAATCACGAACAAGATCGACATATCGCGTGGCGGCATTCGCAGAGTCGCCCTTGGAAATCGCTGCCAAATCTGATTCCGCCACGTTGCAGGCAAAAATTGTTGGTTTTGATGTAAGCAAGAAAAAACCTCGAGCCACTGCCTTCTCTTCTGGAGTCAACTCGGCGGTAATCGCCGGCTTCCCGCGGTCGAGATGCGGGAGTAATTTTTCAATGATCGCACTTTCAATGATTGCTGCTTTTTCGCCGGCGTGCAGTTGCTTCTGCATTCGGTCGCGTCGCTTCTGTAACGAAGTCAGGTCAGCTAGCACGAGCTCGGTATTTATGACTTCGATATCGCGCACCGGATCAATGGTCGCACTGACGTGATGAACGTCGGGATTTTCAAAACAGCGAACGACCTGGACGATTGCCTCCACCTCCCGAATGTGATGGAGGAACTGATTACCAAGGCCTTCACCCGCGCTAGCGCCCTTCACCAAGCCAGCGATATCCACAAACTCGATTGCTGTCGGTGTGATCTTTTTCGAGTGAGAAAGCTCGGCGATCTTTTCCAGTCGCGGATCGGGCACAATCACCATGCCAACATTCGGATCGATCGTGCAGAACGGATAGTTTTCCGCCGGCGCTTTATGCGTGCGCGTGACGGCGTTGAAGAGCGTCGATTTCCCGACATTCGGCAGCCCAACTATTCCAGCGCTTAGCATCTATTCACTGATGAACACGGATTTGTACAAATGAAGTTTTTTTGTGCCACGGCTAATCTGTGTTCATCTGTCTAAATCCGTGGATAAAAGTCTTTCGGGCCGGCGGGATTCGAACCCACGACCTCTTGAACCCCATTCAAGCGTTCTACCAAGCTGAACTACGGCCCGATTTGCTGCAAACTGTTGACCAACTGCGGAGAAATAGCGAAAA
>DASXHS010000118.1:0-11338 GCA_036488345.1 Candidatus Udaeobacter sp. | reverse complement strand
ACCTTTACTCGGACTACGCACGACGAGGAGGGAGGATGCCTGGTTATGAGCAGCCATTTCACACTTCCGATTTACATCGATCTAACCGCGACATGCCTCTACGCCATGACCGGCGCCTTGCTCGCGATTCGCCGGCACTATGACGTGATCGGAATGTTCGTGCTGGCGCTCGTGAGCGGAGTGGGCGGCGGTTTGATTCGTGACGGCATTTTTATTCAACACGGGCCGCCTCTCGCGATTAGCGATGGTCGCTATCTTGCTGTTGTCATTCTCGGCTGTATTGCCGCGGCTTTGTTTCTTAATCACCTCGCTCGTTTGCAAACTGCCTTTCTGGTTGCCGATGCGCTTGGGCTCGGTTGTTACGCGGTCGTTGGTGTTGAGCATGCGCTCAACGCCCAGCTCCCGATTGTGACCGCGATCATGATCGGCATCGTGACTGCCTGTGGCGGCGGGCTGTTGCGCGACGTGCTCGTGAGCGACGAACCGCTCCTGTTCAAACCAGGACAGCTGTACGTGCTCGCCGCCTTGATTGGAGCAAGCCTGTTCACGTTGCTCATCTTGTACTTCAAGATGCCGGCAACAACAGCAGCACTCCTCGCGATCGGCTGTTGCTTTGTCTTTCGCATGCTCGCCATTGCCTTCGATTGGAAAACCGTCTCGGTGTTACCAACATCACCTGAGCAGTCCTGAGCTGTTCCAGCCGCCGAATGTTACTTGCTCAACAACTTCTTTTTCGCTGCGGCGAGTTCCTTAAGTTTCCCTTCATCCACTTTTGGATAAGCCAGATCGAGTGAGTCGAGGGTTTCGATAACTGCCCCGGCGACGACGACGCGGGTAAACCATTTGTTGTCCGCCGGCACTACATACCATGGCGCCTCTTTCGTCGCCGTTTCTTGAATCATTTGTTCGTACGCTTTCATGTAATCATCCCAATAGTCGCGCTCATTCGCGTCATTGGACGAGAATTTCCAGTTCTTGTGCGGGTCATCGATTCGCTCGAGAAATCGTCGTTTCTGTTCCTTTTTTGAAACGTGGAGAAAAAATTTCCGCACCACTACTCCATTCCTCGACAGATATTGCTCGAAATTGCGGATGTCTTCGAACCGCTCTTCCCAAATCCTTTTGCCTACGAGTTTTGGAGGCATCTTTTGCTTTGCCAGGAATTCGGGGTGAACCCGGACGACGAGCACCTCTTCGTAATAACTGCGGTTAAAGATTCCGATGTGGCCGCGATTCGGCAGGTCTTTCATGCACCGCCAGAGGTAATCGTGATCCAGGTCCTCGGCCGAGGGCGATTTGAAAGAATAGACTTCGCAACCCTGCGGATTTATGCCAGACATGACGTGCTTGATGGCGCCATCCTTGCCAGCCGCGTCCATTGCTTGAAAGACCAGGAGCACCGCCCACTTGTCCTGGGCATATAGCTTGTCTTGCAACTCGGCCAGGGCTGTGACGCCCATCATCAGCGCCTCTTTCGATTTTGGTTTGTCTGCCTCCTTGGTGAAATCAAGCGTGTCGTCTGGATCGACATCCTTGAGACGGAAGTTTTTGCCTTTGCTGATGCGGAATGGCTTGGCTATTTCACTTGCTGCTTTGATGATCTCTTTTGTTTTCATTAGCTCTCAATTATTGATAACGAGAAACTTCCATTGTTGTATCCAGCTTCGCGTACGGGATCGTCTAACTGACAGCCCGATTAGCGAAACATAAGACACGCTTTTAATTATCGCGTGATCTCACACGAACGACATTAGACTTTGGTCTCACTCCCGGCGGGTGAACTTACCTCCGCCTTTTGCACCAATTGCACGAGCTCGGCTACTGACGTAACCCCGAGCTTCTGCATCAGGCGCCCGCGGTGCACCTTGACGGTCTTTTCCGCCACGCCAAGCTCACTGCCGACCTGCTTATTCAACATCCCTCTGATAACCAGTTGCATCACTTCGAACTCGCGCGGCGTGAGCAAATCAAGCAAACGACGAGTTTCATTCCTTTCCGCTGCTCGGCGTCTTTGCTCGGTAGATCGATGCAAAGCGTCTTCGATGCACTTCAAGAGCTCTTCAGATTTGAATGGTTTCGGAAGAAAATCGACCGCTCCCGCCTTCATCACTTGAGCGCACATGGGGATGTTTCCGTGGCCGGTAATAAAAACAAGCTGCTCTTCCCGTCGGCGCTGAATCAAAGCCTGCTGGAAATCGATCCCATTTATGCCCGGCATTTGCACATCGACAATGACGCAGGCTGGTCCTGGATGAGGTGGGCGCGCTAAAAAATCCGAGGCTGACTTGAAGACTTCACTTTGATAGTTGGCTGAACGTAAGAAGCGCTTTAAGCCTCTTCGTACCGATTCATCGTCATCGATGACGAACACGAACGGAGTTGAGGAAGTCATTTCGAATTTTCCTTTGCGACAGGATGAAAACCTGATTACCGGGTTGATTATAACCGTGACACCGACCGTTCGAGAAGGATTTTTTCGGTGTGCGTTTTGGACTGCTCACTTTTTTGAACACAGCCTCCGCCTCAAGTCCCGACCGATGGTTGCAATCGCAGGCATGCACACGGGACGCCGAGTGCACTCATTAGGCCCGAATTCTTTTTCCTTCTATCGGCGACACGAGTGCATGGGCGGATGCATTCACTTCGCGCCCGATGGCGGAAGAAGATATAGCGCCGTGGCAAACATCAGGTAAACCATGAGGGCGAGCACGCCGACGAACCACGCAGAGCGACCAGATGTGGTCACCAGAGACGCGGTGAGCGTTGCGAACAAAATCATTGCCACCGCGCCGGGCCACAAGTTCAAATCCATCGGCGCGGAACCGATCACATAACTCAGTAGCACCAGAACCGGAGCAACGAAGAGCGCAATCTGCGCGGCGCTGCCCAGTGCAATGCTCACACTCAAATCGAGACGATTTTTGCGCGCAGCAGAAAATGCCGCCGCCATTTCGGCAGCTGCGCCCACCAAGGCCACGACGATGAACCCAACGAAGGCAGGGCTCATTCCGAAAGCGGTCGCAGCGTACTGAACGGATCCGACAAACACTTCGCTCACCAGCGCGACCAAAACCGTAACACCCGCGAGTGTGCCCAGCGCCAGACCGATCGGCCACGCCGCTTCATGCTCCTCGCCCGCGCCAGCGAACAATTCGCGATGCGTATTGAGCGAAAACCAAAGACCGAGACCGTATGCCAGCAAAAGCAAAACTGAGAGTGCCAGACTCAGGGTCTTGGTTAAATCGCCTGCACCTAACGAGTCGTGCGAGGCCACGGCGGACGGGATCAGAAGCCCTATTGTGGCGAGAAAAAGCAAGCCCGCCTGAAACCGCGCGGCGACGCGGTTGAATTCCTGAACGTGATACCGGAGTCCCCCGAGCAGGAACGATGCGCCCAACATAAACAATGAATTCGTCACGATCGCTCCGGCGATCGATGCCTTCACCAGCATGTATTGTCCTGCCTGCAACGCAGCGATCGCGATGACGAGTTCGGTCAGATTTCCAAGCGTTGCGTTAAGCAAACCGCCCACCGAATCGCCCGTCTTCGCTGCGACTGATTCTGTTGCATGGCTTAGAAGAACGGCCAACGGCAAAATCGCGAGTACCGAAAGAACGAAATGTAACGTGTGCGCTTCGTGGTTGAATTTCTCCGCTGCGAGCGCAATTGGGACAAAGATCAGCAGCCAAAGCAAAGGGTTACGACGGATCTCTTGAAGGAGCAGCTTCATGCGAAGGCGATCTTCATTTTCCACAAACGTTTGCAATCGTGAATAAGACTAAAGTCCAATCGACTGACCGGCGTGCTCGCGGAGCCAAACTTCGCCGGCAATCGATTCGCTGAAGCGAACTCAGCACCCGCCGCCCCAGCGGTATTGCCATGCGATGCCAAAGGCTTGGAAGTCGTGCTCGCGACGCGCGTTGTAGCCGCTGATGCAGTAGAGCTTCACGGATTGATGACGGTTCACCGGCAGCAGGAGCGTCCTGCCGAAGCGAATGCCTTCAAGTTCAACGTCGCTTTCAACGTCATCGACCGTTGTGCGGCCGCCTTTGAAATAACCAGCGTTTAGCGCCACCCAGCCGCCGGGCGCGAAGGTGTAACTAAGGCCTGATTGCACAGCGTAAAGCAGCGCCACCTCGCGGGTCTTGCCGCCAAAAAAATCGCGATTGTCCGTGTAAAAAGTGATGCCGGATCGAGCTCAATCGTCCATGGCCCGATTGCTTTCGAGAATCCAATCTCGGGTTTGAACGACCAGCGGTTGGTGCCGATGTTCACGAGCTTATCCCCGTCGTATTGACTGAGCGGCGCGGTAACGCGCAGACTCATACCGACGATCAAATCCTGCTGATAGTTCTTGAACTCCGCCGCCGTCAGCGCGGGTGCGCCGACGAAATTCATCGAAAGACGGAATGCGGTATCCGCAAAACCGTCGACGTAACGGGCATGTGGCGAACCGAGGACGAGACCTTTCGCGGCGATCTAGGCGTAAGGCACAATGAGGCCAAACTGCCCCGTCTGGCCAAACGCGCCGAACGTCGTTGCGAAACCGAGGACGCCGACGTGCGTTTCGTTGCTCACGTTCTCCAGTGGTAGCGACGGATCGGTGAGCACGGTGCCAGATGCGTAGCCGTATCCGGCGACCACGAAATTAAGACCGACCGGCGAGTTGCTGTAAGCGCGCGGCTCGAGATCCTGCGCATGAAGCGCCGTCCCCAGCACGCCGATGAACGTGCCTACCGCGGCAGTGACAAGGCGCATGATTGCTTTCCAGCTCAATGGGCATTCACCAATATCTGTCGCTGGGTGCAACAGCAAAAGGCGAAGCGGTCATTGGACGAAGCTATCAAGAAATATCAGCAGCGTCGATAAGACCAAGGTCCGATGGCCGCGCAAACGCGCGGCAGTGATATTCCACTTCTTGAAATGATTCGTTGGCAGCGCCTTGCGTAAATAAGCATTGACCTTTTCCTGAAATCTTTGCTCATGGAGAAATGAAAACCAGAACCATTGCACTGAGCTTGGGATTAATTTTAGCCGCAGGGGCGTTATACGCGGCTAATCCTATGGAGGGCACGTGGAAGCTAAACGAATCGAAGTCAAAGCTGACACCCGGCACCAGCAAGAATACGAAGGTCGTCTATGACTCTAAAAGGCTGGGCATGGGCAGATGGGAGGTAACGGGTGACGGCGTCGATGCGGATGGAAAGCCCGTCCATTCCGAATGGAAAGGGAAATTCGACGGCAAAGATTACGAAGTAACCGGCGATCCCAATTCGGATATGCGTTCATACACGAAGGTAAATGATCAAACCCTCAACATGACCGTCAAAAAGGGCGGCAAAGTCACGGCTACGGGTCGGATAGCCGTGTCTGCCGATGGAAAAAGCCGAGTGGTGACTCTGAACGGCACCACAGCGAAAGGGAAAAAGTTTACGAACACGGCCGTTTACGACAAAGGATAATCCGTTAGGCGACGCCGGACCGATCAATGTCGTCGCGTAAGCCGCACGTATAACGCGCGCCTTCTCGCAAATGCACGCCATATAGGACTTAAGTCCTACACGGGAACCGCCTGCAGTGACCGACAATATTGCAATGAAAAAACCTTTCACGCTGTTGGCGTTTAGAGAGGCACGAAAAAAGTTGGAGTTTGTCTGGCCCGTTGATAGCCGCGGTCGAAATGATTCTCGCGCAGCAAGGGTGTTGCTCCGGAGGAGGCGAGGCTACGGCAGAAAGTCGGGGACAGCTATCCTCGGAGATTAGAAGACGACGTGCAGGAAGCGGTCGAGCAAATCTCCCAACGGAATCATCGTCAGGACCAGCGGCGCAACGGGCGCGAGCGAAATTACGGCCAATTGCAGCAGCGTATCCTTGCCGAACGGCACGGGCTTCATGCCTTTCACGATTTCAAAGCTGTTGCCCAGGTCGGCCAGCGATTGGATGTCCCCGCTGCCCACTAATGGTTCATCGGTCGTCGCTCCATCGCGCATCCACTTCTGATCGAACTCGCGGACGTAACGCTGGGCCAGTCCCCCATATTCCCGCAAGCCGATGCGCTTGGTGCGAGCGAGCCGCGGAGTGAATACAAGCAGCGGCGCCAGTACGAAGAAAAGCATCATTATCACCATCGCAAGGAGTTCCAACTTGAAGTCGGTCAGCTTCGCGCCGGCGTAAAAGATCTTGTTCGCCATCACGCCAGCAAGCAGCACTCCCTGGCCCGCGAGCAACGGAGCGAAAGCATAGGTAACAGCGGAAAGAAAACCGAGGCCGCCGGCGCGGTCGGGGTGAATAGCCACCAGGCGCAGGTCGATTCGTGACACTTGCCAAAGAAACCGCGTCCAGATCAGCAGGCGGAAATACCAACGTAGTAGAATGAACTGGACGAGAGGCAGACTCACGCAACCAAGCCACCAACCGGCGAGCGTCGGTTGCAGTTTTCCAGTCACTGTCGTTCCATACCACGTAGGAAAATCCATCGCCGCGTGCTTCCGCCAAATGAATAGAACGCCGAGTCCGTAAACGAGCGCGATCAGGAGCACCTCCGCGAGAACGGAATTGCGCAGGCGCATCGCCGCGGCGATGGCGGCGTCAAACCTCCCGCGCGCGTGGTCGGGCACCAAGCCACGCTTCACAAAGGTCCCAACTACAAGGCGCATTCGCCGGTGGACCACCAGTTCCGCTACGATGAGCAGTGGAAGCGCGAGCAGGAACCGGGCGTGCACGTCCACGTCGAAAAGAAACGGCACCTTCACGGTATCACCCCAAGCGTGTCCCTCCGCGATCGAGAGAGCCAGCAACGGCAACCATGTAATGAGTGCGAGGGCGATGATGCGACGCCACACTAAGTCCGCCGCATCGCCGCTAAGATGCGCACGCCGGAGGAGCTGAAACAGCGGTCCGCCGAGAATCAGCGAGAAATCAGGCAGTTCTGGCGAGAACGGTTCTGTGGGTTCGGGGACGATTTCCGAATATTTCACGCGAGGCCGATTGTGCCCGTTTCGATCTCTACAGGGCAACGACAAAGTAAATAACTCTGGCGATGGCGAGCGTGACGTTCGCGATTGCTACAGGGAAGTGTGACAGCGGGACGTGATCGCTCATGTGGGAGGTGTGACGCTCGAGGAGATCTTGCTGCCGTTGCCAAGCGATCTGACCAAAGGCCTTCGTACGCGGGACCAGTGGTACTGAATCACGACGATTTGAGTGTAAACGATCCATACCAGCATCAACGTCGATAGAAACGCCAGCAAATTGAAAGCTAGCAGCAGCCGCGATTTGCGCGTGTCGAGTCGCATCTGCAACGCGTCGATGTCAGCCTGCACCCCATGAACGTCGGCCTGCACCTTGCCCAGACGCGTGTCGATACGCTGCGTAAGCCCGTTCAGTGTAGCGAGGGTCTCAGCGGTGATGTCGCTGTTCTGCCCCGACACAAGTTCTCGCAGCGTGCCGCGTAGCTGCTTCCCGTCCGCGGACAGCTCTTCGAGCCGGTTAAACGCGTCATCGAGAGCCGCCAGCCTCGGGGCGCGGTCGGCCATCATTGGCAATGAGTTCAGCAAATTCACTGCATTGGCCACGTTCTCCAACGCATCGCGGACGGGAGCGAGCACCTTCTGCATCTGCTCGATCCGTGGCGTCAAACTCGTCTCCAGGCGGTCGTTCAACGCATTGAGCACAGGTCGGTTCGCCTGCGCCTGTGGTCCGACGGCACTGATGGTTTCGAAAGCCTGCCGCACTTCCGCCCGGCTGGTCGCGATAAGCTCGTTCACCCGGCCCACTCCGGCATCGACCACATGGACCCCCGTCTCGATAAGACCAAATCCCTTCAGCGTAACGTCGGTGGCTTTGCGATCAACGAACCATGCGCCGAAGATGCCGACGAGGCTGATGCCGATGAACAGCACGGCAATGGCAAGAGCGCCAACGCGAATTATTTTCTCGAGGATTCGCATGCTGTATTCCGATGTTCTTTTCAAGCCAAGGCATTGTTCTCGCCTAACGAGAGGTGGCAGGGATTACCAGGTCCTTTTTTTGGCAATTTCGCATAACCCGCTTGTTCCCGCTGTGACGAAACGAACCTCCTGGCATGGCGTCGAGTTTATGCGCCGTGGTCTCCTCGGACAATCAGTAAATCGTTGAAGCGCGATTCGCCACTTGGCTTTTGTCCGGCGTCACAGCAATGAGCGGAAGTGCCTCCAGCCGTCACACCCGGGACTAAGGTCCAATTGCCTTCCGTTAGTCTGAAACGCTAAATAGTCGCATGCCTGTCGTCGCGCCCGGTTGTTCGTCCGTTCGGCTGATTAACAACGATGCATCGCACTATGAGGCGCGACCATTTAGGGATTCGCATACGAATTTTGAGTGTGTCCGAATTCGTTCGAGCAACGTAACACAAACCAAACTCCCAACCGCATCCGCAAATGATCAAGGAGATGAATAGGGTTGCGACTAATAGAGCTGCGGCTGTGTACCTGTTGGACGATGACGCTTCGCTCCTCAAAGCCACGCGCCGACTCCTCGATTCGGCGGGTTGGAATAATGTAAAAATCTTTACTGATCCGATTGCATTTTTGGAGCATGCCGCGGTGCATCGGCCCGAACTGGCGGTGATCGACATTTCGATGCCGGATATGAACGGGCTGGAGGTACAAACACGGCTGCGACGGGTTTCGCCCTCTACACGCGTGATTGTGTTGACTGGCAACGACGATCCCTCAATCCGTCGAATCGCGATGAACGCCGGCGCTTCTGCTTTCTTCACCAAAGGAGTGGAGAGCGATGATTTTCTCGCCGGAGTCAAGGCCGCAGCGGATTCCGGCAACTAGTTTCCCGGGCAGATCTACGATTGAACTGGGAGCAATTCAACGCTACGGCGCGTCTCGGCGGCGAAGCAGCAAAAGTGTCGTCAGCGAGCGAGGCATCGGGTGAAGCCCTACCTCCAAAGCCATACGACTAAAGTCCTATGGACGAAAAAGGCACGCCGCTAAACGATGGTTGCGGATCGAAAAAGGGCCGTTGAGGCCCCGAGAAATCCTTAAGAAATAAATTGACACCACCAGCGCTTATCAGTTATCACCCTATCGCTATGAAAAAAGTATATCTCTCTACTGCTGTACTAATCGGATTCGTCGCGGCTTCGCTGCAAGCCGGGACGGAGACTTATAAGCAGGTCGCGGCACCGCCGCCTGTCTATGCATACGGACTCGGCTTTTACGGAGCGGTCGATGCGGGGGCCAATGTCTATCAAAACCGCGGCGGCGACAGAACGTTTACGGCTGACGACAGATTTCTGGACGCAACCGATAGGGACTTTGATGCCACCCTGCGCGTCTCGCCGAAGAATGACGTCGGTTTTTACGGCGGCGTTAAACTCGGTTACGTGTTTGGCTCGGGCGTGATTCGTCCGACGGTCGAAGGCGACTTCTTTTATAATGGCTTTCGCGGTGGCGCTAACCTCACCCTGGATGATCGCTTTGGTGACACTATAGCACAGCGCAACGTGACCACTTGGATCAATACGGGCGCGTTCATGGCGAACTTCATCTTGCGATTCGCGCCTGGAGAAGGAAGATTTCAGCCGTATGCGGGCGCCGGCGTCGGCGTTTACTATGCCGAATCTGCGGGCGTTGAGGTTGTGGATCCCGTTACCGGTCGTGTCCCAGTCAACACTGGCGGCGGGGCAAGTCATGCTGACCTGGCGTGGCAGGTGGTCGCGGGCTCAGATTACTTTTTCAATCCGAACTTCAGCGCGTTTATCGAATATCACTACCTCGATTATACGAGCTCCCAAATCGAAACTCGCCAAACTCGGGATCTGGGGCAGCACCTCGTAGGCGCGGGTGTCCGATTCTTTTTTCACTAATAGCGAGCAATCTCTCGGATAGGTTTAGTAAATCGGCCTCCTTTGATCAGGAGGCCGATTTTTTTTGATCGTCCATTGTTAACTCAGCCCTGTTTGTAGGCCTAAAGTCCTATAGACGCATCGTACTAGCACTGCATGATTGCGCTCAAATCAGCACCAACGAACAGGACTGATAAGACTGAAACCGGTGAGAGACATATCCGACTAATGGATAATAGAATCGGCTCGTGAAAACAAAATTGCATCTCGTTGCAAGGGCACTATTCGCGGCGATCATCCTTTCGACGCCAGTCGTTTTCGCGGGATCGGAGTACGACATTTCAAAAGAAGCGCCGTCTCCACCGCCGCAGCCTTGGTGCGAAACGCCGCCGACGCTCGAAATTCGCATCGGCGTTCCCGGGTGGATGGCGGGTGTGTCCGGTAATAGTGGAGTAAAGGGCGTCGTTACGTCACCCGACGTCAGCTTCGACCAGATTCTCACGCATCTGACTCACGTCCCCCTTACGCTGTCGGTTGATGTTCGCTACCAACGCTGGGAGTTCTTCGGAGATGGTCTGTATATGGAGGTAGGTGCTTCTGCTTCGCTACCTGGTTTGCTTTTTACCAACGCCAATATTCACCTCAAAAGCGGACTTGGAGAAGGATTCGTCGGTTACCGAGTGATCAATTGCGATAAAGCTACGCTCTCTTTCTTCGCAGGCGCGCGCTACAGCTATCAGGGCGGCGATCTAAGCATCTCCAATAACGGTGACGCGCGCCTGGTCATTCTTCGTCGATTACTGGGAATCCGAAACAGGTTGGATTTCTCCGATTCGACTGATTGGGTCGATCCCGTGATCGGCGCGCGCGGGAAAGTGAAGATCTGGAGGGCCACATCGCTTTACGCGGAAGCCGACGTAGGTGGATTTGACGCCAACTCTGGCTCCGCGTTCGAAATCCAACGCGAAGGGCGGACGATTGCGCGAGAACCGGTGGACAGCTCTGATTGGAGCTATCAGGTACAAGGCGGCCTCGAATTTCAAATAAGCCGTTGGTTCTGGGCGCAGGTTGGCTGGCGTTATCTAAAGTACGACTACAGGCAGGAAGGGTTCACGAACAAAACCGCATTGAATGGCCCCCAGGTTATGGGCGGGATAAATTTTTGAGCAAAGGGCGCCCGCAACTGCTCTGAAACCTATTGGCCTAAAGTCCTATAGGCATTCCCTCATCGGTGTGGCAAATGCGTGACTCACGTCTGGAAAAATAATCCCAGTAAAACCAATCAGAAACCTAGAAATCATGAAAACCAATCTCATTAATCCCACCTTCGTCGGTATCACATTCCTGATGTTAGTTCCATCGCGAATAACAAATCACCTGTGAAAAGGCACTACAGTAAATTACTGTTTGCAGCGTTGGCGCTCATTCCCGCCGCCTTGTTAGCTCAGAACCTTGCTCCAACACCTCATTATTCTGAGCAGGCCGAACTTTCCAAAGTGG
>DASXHS010000075.1:0-2535 GCA_036488345.1 Candidatus Udaeobacter sp. | reverse complement strand
AGCGGAGAACTGCTCACACCGGTGATTCGTGAATCCGGAACTGGTCCGGTCAGGCCAGTTCCGCCATGCAACAACGACGTGTAGTAAGGAAACCGTGGTTCCGGCAACCCATCTTCTGTGGACACAGCATCGCCTTGGTTGCACATGCCGTTATCTAAACAGACGTTTGTTGGTCCGCCGTTCAACGGCGCAGGCAATGTGCCATAGGCAATTTTTCCCGTCGTCGGACTCGGCTCATAAGTTGAGCTACCGGTAATGTCGGCCAGGAACTGCCTGGCTCGCGAATAGTTGGCCCCCGGCGTTCCATCAGCGTTGACAATTCCTTCAGAAAGCAAATTGTTCACCGTTTCGCCCGGCGTGGGAACGTATGTGGCAAACAGGTGGTCGAACGAGCGGTTTTCACCCACGATGACAATTACATGCTTGATAGGCGTTGCCGTGTTGGCGTCGCCCTTGGGCGTCTCGTTGGCCTGTCCCGGAGTGAAACTGGAGGCCACTAAGATCGCCGAAATAGATAGCAGAGCTATCGAAAGAGCGACCTGGAGCGCCCAAGCCTTGGTAGAATTATTTTGTTGTTTTCTCATAGAGTTATTCCGTGTGGATTAGTTTGCAATTCCAACACATGCTGGTTCCGCCATAGTTATCTGGCAAGTTACAGTGACGTGAATTGTTTGTTACAGTAATGAGAATTTCTCGTTAAATAATTCAGAGTCCCTAGACTTGGCATAACAAGTAAAGCCGCATGTCAGGCGAGGTCCTACATGAAAATAAGGCACTGACTGACTAGGCAGGCCTTCTTCAGCTTGTAACTAACGCGCTCTAGTGAGCCGTAACTACAACAGCGTGCCGCGGAGAATGAAGAGCGCGACGTTGAAATAAATTACCAGACCCGTGACATCAACCAGGGTAGCAACGAATGGTGCTGATGACGCCGCCGGATCAAGTCCGCAACGACGCAGCAAAAACGGAAGCAGCGCGCCACTCAGCGTTCCCCAAAGCACAACCCCGACAAGCGCAGAGCCGACAGTGAGTGCAACCAGCCAGTGATATTTTCCGTAATCAAAAATGTGCAAGTATTGCCACAGCGTGATTCGGAAAAAGCCGATGATTCCAAGAATTAAGCCGAGTGAAATGCCCGATAGCAATTCCTTGCGCACGACGCGAAACCAATCGCCTAGATGCAATTCGCCGAGAGCCATCGCGCGGATAACCAGAGTCGTCGCCTGTGATCCGGAATTGCCGCCACTGGAGATGATCAAGGGCAAAAACATTGCAAGAATAGCCGCCTTCTCGATCTCGCTGTTATAACCTTGCATCGCGGTCGCGGTCAGCATTTCGCCGAGAAACAGAATGATCAGCCAGGTTGCACGTTTCTTTACCATCCGCAGAAGCGGAATGGTCGTGTACGGCTCGTCCAACGCTTCCATGCCGCCGAGTTTCTGGATGTCTTCGGTCGCTTCTTCCTCGGCTACGTCGAGCATGTCGTCGCTCGTGACGATGCCGACGAGCACGCCGTTTGAATCGACTACCGGCAACGCGGCGCGATCATACTTGCGGAAGAAGTTCAGCGCATCCTGCTGCGAATCGGTCGCGTTCAACGCCGCAAAGTTTCGATCGCGAATATCGCTGACCTTTGCCGTGAGCGGACGGAGCAGGAACTCGCGCATCCGCACGTCGTCGATCAATTTGCCGCGCTCATCGACAACATAAATGAAGTTTAGCGTCTCGCGGTCGCGACCGTACTCGCGGACATAATCGAGCACATGTTGCACCGTCCAATCCTCCTTCGCCGCGATAAAATCCGGCGTCATCAATCGCCCAACGCTGTATTCCGGATACCCGAGCAGCGCTGTGGCCACATGGCGTTCTTCCGGCGTAAGCAGACGGATCAACTGGCGCGCCGCGGCGCTCGGCAATTCCTCCAGCAGCGCTGTGCGATCGTCCGGCGACATCTCATTCAGAATGGCTACCACCTGTTCGTGTGCCATCGCGCGCAACAATTTCTGCTGTTCCTCGATCCCGAGGTATTCAAAAACATCCGCTGCCAGATCGTGTGGCAACACTCGGAAAATGATCACCTGTTCATCTTCCGGCATATCGAGGATTACCTCGGCGACATCGGCCGGCGGAAATTCGTGGAAAATCTCGCGGAGCGCCGTGAAGTTACGGGCCTCGATCAGGCTTTTGATTTCGGGTTCTAAGATCTTCCCGACCATGTGGCGTTTCTACCACTCGCATTTGCGCAAAGCAACGGTCCACGAAGCGTTCTTCAAAAAGTTACAAAGGGCGGCTTCCTAATGTTTAGCTCTGGTCTTCCATACTTGGCATTTGTCGGAAACGCTCCAAAATTAAGGGAATGCCTGCAGTTGCTACAGCTCCAATGATTCGGCGGGAGACCGGTGACGATCACATTTGCGTGCTCACCTTTGATCGCCCCGACTCGGGCGCGAACATTTTCGACGCTGCTACTCTCGATGAATTAAATGAGCATCTTGATGCTGTAGAAAAAGACGCTTCGCTGCGCGGTTTGATCAT
>DASXHS010000070.1:0-9757 GCA_036488345.1 Candidatus Udaeobacter sp. | reverse complement strand
TCACTGCCCGTGATCTCGAAGCCCAACCAGGATTGTCCTTCCGCGTCGTGAAGTTCAATGTCGCGTCCGGCCAGATTCGTGATCGCAACTGTCGCCACCACCGGTTCGTAAGCGATGTATTGCAATCGCTGGAATTTCAGGTCGACCTGAACCTGTGCTTCTGCTCCGGCGGCACAAAGAAAAATACAGAACCATGGAAGAACGCGTCGAAGATTGTGACTCCGTCTGGTTCGGACGTAAGCAATGCAGCCTCGAAGCAATCGCGTCATCGTGCCGAGGGAATTTTTAAAGCAGGAAACTGCTGCAATAGCCGCGATGGTTCCGCCTGAACAGCCTGCAGGTCGTCGCCATAATAAACGCGAACGATGTAGCCGAGATATTTGCGTTGTCCGATGTCAGCGGAACTTTTTGAGCCACGACCCTTTTGACCGGGCCGAACTTTTGCCGCCGCCTCCGAAAGTGATGATTCGGATAACGCCCCGCTGGTTTTTGCGCGCACATAGCGCACAAGAAGCACTTCCGGATTCGTGTCCGACCAATCGTGTTTCGAAGTGAGCCATTCGTTGCTCACATCGGCATCAGTCAGCTTGATGTCTTTGTCGTTCACAACATCGTAAAGAAACACCAGGATTTTCACTTTGTTATGGTCGATAACAGCGCCCGGTTGTTTTTTTATCCCGATCTCCAATGTCAGATTTGTTTCGACTTCCGGATCGGACGTTTCCTTGGTTTTGACATCGGAAATTCCCATGACCGGACCCTCGGTATTGCCGCCAACATCTTTGCTTGATGTAACGTCCGTTTCCGCAGCGGTGTCGCCCGGCTCGACGGTCGGCTGAGCGGGAACTCCGACCTTCAAGCGACGATCGGCTAAAGCGTATGTCGCACTATCGGAGGGACTGATTTGTTTGATTCTGCGCCAGACATCGTTCGCGCGATCGAACATTTGCATCGACTCGTAGGTCTGCGCCGTCTCCTGGAGCACGCCAGTATTGTCTGGTTCGCTGTCCAACGCTTCCTGAAAACGTGCAAGCGCGTTTGTGGTGTCGCCGCGTTCGCGGAATTCTTTACCTTCTCGCAGCAACTGATCAACGACGGATGCAGGCGGCGTGCTCAACGGTGTCGACGGCGCAACGCTTGGCTGCGCAGCCGCTGGCGCTAACGCCGAAGGCGCCGAAATCGCAGGCGTGCGCGTGATCGTCGGCGTCACTGGCTGTGCCGCGACGCGGTTGGCTCGTGCCCGGCCGACGTAATACGACGTCGCAAAGAAAACCTCGGCTACGGCAAAAATTACAAGCACTCCGACGGCGACGTGAAAGCTTGGATCGATTTGAATAGCCCGTGAGAAAAGAGTCCGCATGGGAGGATAACCCCGTCTTGTTATGCGCGCTGTTGCCAGCCTGTCAACAATCTGCCGGATATTTGACCGCTGAAACGTTAAAACGTTTGAACGGTAACCGCCGGCTATCGCGAGATATCGTCCTGGCTCAACAGTTTGAATCCTTCGCCCTTGAGCACAGAAGAAGCGCACTCGGTGTCATCCAGGTGCAGAGCGATCGCAGAAAATCCGCGTGGGCGGATCAGCAGAGGGTAAGCGAAATGCACATTGACCTCGGCCATGACCAATGCTGCAAGCAGTTTAACCAGTTGTGTCGCTACTTCTCGCATCTCAACCACCACCACCTGGCTGACACCGAAACCAACATTGTTTTCCCTGAATAATTTTTCCACGCCTTGCGGGTCGCTCGCGATGATCCGCGCAATGGCTGAGTCAGTGGATTCCGATACGCTCAGGGCGACAACGTGCGTGTGATGTGTGCTAAGCAACTTCACAATATCCAGCATCGCCCCCACTTTGTTCGGTAGAAAAACGGAGAACTGCTTCACCAGCGGGCCGTCCAGCTTGGAACTCGTTTGCGGCAAATTAGCGGTCATTTGGATGATGGCGGCGCGACGGAAGCTCGTGAGCGCGCGCCAACTCAAAATATCTCACGGCAGGGGTTTCGTTGGCAAACGTAATATGTTGGTTTGCAGCATTAAAGCTGGCACCCCAAAGACCGCTTCACGATTTGACGTGGCGAAGCACGTGTCGCGTCTTACATTCGCTGTCCGAATATGGAAGACGAAAACGAGCTGATCGCGCTCAGGCGAAAAAAACTTGAAGCACTGCGCTCGAAAGGCATCGAGCCATTCGGCACCGGCTTTGAGGTTAGCGGCTCGATCTCGGAGGTACGCCAGCAATTTAAGGAAGGTGAAACCCGCCGTGTTGCCGGCCGCATCACGGCGCATCGCGACATGGGCAAAAGCCATTTTCTCGATCTGCGTGACATCACTGGCCGTATTCAAATTTACATTCACGCCAAGGAGATCGGCCCCGAACTGTTCGACCTTTTTCGGTTGCTCGACATAGGCGATTTCATTGGTGTGGAAGGGACATGTTTCGTCACTAAAAGCGGCGAACCGACAGTAAAAGTCCAAACATTCCAATTGCTCTCCAAGACGTTGCGGCCGCTGCCGGAAAAATGGCATGGACTACAGGACATCGAAGCGCGTTACAGGCAGCGTTATCTTGATCTTCTTACCAATGAACGTTCTCGCGCCGTGTTCGAAAAGCGGATCGCCATTGTTCGCGAAACGCGGCGCTTTTTCGAGGAACGGGGCTTTGTTGAAGTGGAGACGCCAATCTTGCAAGCAACAGCTGGAGGTGCGGCAGCCGAACCATTCAAGACACACCACAACGCACTTGGTATCGATCTTTATCTGCGAATTGCGCTGGAGCTTTATCTGAAACGTCTGCTGGTGGCCGGGTTCAACAAGGTGTTCGAAATCAATCGCAACTTTCGTAATGAAGGCATCTCCAGGAAGCACAATCCGGAATTCACGATGCTTGAGGCCTATTGGGCCTATGCCGATTTCGAGAGGATCGCAAATCTTGTCGAAGAAATGATTTGCTATCTCGCTGAAAAAATCTGCGGCTCGCTGAGCATCGAACATCGAGACGCCGACGGGAAAGTTGTCCGCACGATTAATTTGAATCGGCCGTGGCGGCGCGCGCGTTATCGCGATGTGATCCGCGAAGTCGCGGGCAAGGACTGGTTTGAGCTTTCGCCCGAGCAGCGGCGCGAACGCGGCATGAATGAGTTCAAGCTCGAGATTCTACCGCAGCTCGCGGACTTCGAGGTGACGCAGCATGTCTTCGAGAAACTCATCGAAGAAAAAACGATGGATCCTTTATTCGTAACGCATTGTCCGAAAGAGCTCGTACCGCTGGCTAAACAAAACGCGGAAGACAGCTCGCTCGTCGATGTTTTTGAACTGGTCATCAACGGTGTGGAGATCGCGCCAGGTTACAGCGAGCTGAATGATCCGCTTGTGCAACGTCAGCGTCTGCTCGAACAGGCGGGCGAAGAGAAGCAAAACATTGACGAGGAATTTCTGCTCGCTCTTGAGTACGGAATGCCGCCGGCTGGCGGCTTTGGAATCGGGATAGACAGGCTCACGATGTTGCTTACCGGCGCCGAATCCATCCGCGACGTGATTCTATTTCCGTTGCTGCGGCCGAAAAAGTAATCACCGATTTTTGTAGGGCGTTTCTGTGAAACGCCAAGCCAACTGATGCCAGGATTCGGCGTCTGACACAGACGCCCTACAACGACCTTCAACATCTTTCGGTTTGCGCGGCGGACTGGAGACCGCCGCTCCTTGCTCTATCATTGGCGAATGCGGCGCATAATTTCACTGCTGTTTCTTTTCGTCTGCGCGTCGGCTGCAGCGGTTGTACCCGCGAAACCCGAGCGTCATGTAGTAGTGATCGTGTGGGATGGGATGCGGCCGAATTTTGTGACCGAGCAAAATACTCCGACGCTTTGGAAGCTTGCGCGCGACGGCGTGACGTTTCGAAACCACCACTCGGTTTTTCCGAGTGCAACAAACGTAAACGGCACCGCGATGGTGACCGGTGTTTATCCTGGCACGAGCGGAATCATTGCGAACCATGCCTATCGACCGGACATCGATCCTCACCATGCCGTGGATGTCGAACTACCGCCGACCGTGAAAAAGGGCGATGAAGTCTCTGGCGGAAAATACCTTGCGGTTCCAACAATTGCCGATCTCGTCGAACGCGCGGGCGCTCGCAGCGTCATTGCGGCTGCAAAAACAGTCGGACTTTTGTTGGATCGGCATCCGAATGACCTCGGTGCGAAGAACAGTGTGACCTTGTTTCAAGGTAAGGCGTTGCCGAGCGCGGCACTCGATCCGATCACTGAAAAGCTTGGCCCATTTCCGTCTGCTCATTTGCAGAGAGATTCCTGGACGACCAAAGCATTGATAGACGTTCTTTGGAAAGACGGCGTCCCGTCGTTTTCAATTCTGTGGCTGGGTGAACCCGATTTAACCCAACATGAAACCGCGCCCGGCGCGCCGGTGGCCCTCGCTGCGATCAAGTCATCTGATGAAAATCTCGCCGCCGTTCTCTCCGCATTAGATGAGCGCAAAGCGCGCGAAACAACAGACGTCTTTGTTGTCTCGGATCATGGTTTCTCCACGATCAGACGCTCGATTGATATTCCAAAAATCTTGAACCAGGCGGGCTTCGCAGCGAAGACTGAATTCACCGGCGAACCCAAACCGGGAGACATCATGCTGGCTGGGAACGGCGGCAGCGTACTCTTCTATGTTATCGGACACGATTCGACGATAACGCGCCGCCTTGTTGAGTTCTTGCAGCAATCCGATTTCGCTGGAGTGATTTTTACAAAACAACCGATGGAGGGAACCTTTGCCCTGGAGCAAGCGAACATCCAAAATGATCGCGCACCTGATGTAGTGATGGCGTTTCGCTGGGACCCTTCAAAAAATCAATTCGACGTCCCGGGGATGATCGACGCGGATTGGCAACGAGCGGCAGGAAAGGGGACTCACGCCACACTCAGCCGATTTGACATGCACAACACATTGATTGCTGCCGGTCCGGATTTTAAGCGGGGCGAAGCCAATGATCTCGCGAGTGGCAATGTCGATCTGGCGCCAACAATTTTGCAGATTCTGGGAATCAAACCGCCAGAGAAGATGGACGGCCGAATTTTATCCGAAGCTATGATCGTTGCGATGCCTTCCCGACCAATCGAAACCAAAACAATCGAAGCTACAAAACATTTCCGATCGGGAACGTGGCGGCAATCGCTTCAAATCTCGCGTGTCGGTTCGACGATCTATCTCGACGAAGGCAACGGCGCCTTTGCGAATGAACCAGCAGCTAGCGAATTACAGCGCGATCGCTGAGCGCATAGCTTCAATCGGTGCTTCGCGATTGAACCAGAGCGAAAATGACAGTGCGCCTTGATGCAGCAACATTGACAAGCCATTCGCGCCGCGCGCCCCGGCTTCATCGGCTGCACGAAGCAACGCAGTTTTCGATGGGCGATAAACGCAGTCGAACACAAGGTGGTGCGGCGCGAGCAATCGTGCCGGAATCGGGGCCGAATCGCTAGAGTTCATTCCCAGCGGCGTGGCGTTAACGATCAGGTCGGTGTCTGCAAGTTGCGCGCGCACTGCGCTCTCGTCCCATCGGACGGATTCGAGCCGCGCTACAGGACCAAGTACGCGTGGTCCAGCGAAGAAATGTCGCAATCGATCTACAAGGGCGGCTGTCTTTGCCGGAGTGCGATTAACCAGGACCAGGCGCTCACAATTTTCCAACGCACATTGCCAGGCTATGGCATGACCTGTGCCTCCTGCCGCGCCAAGGATCATCACTCGTAGATCGCGCAAATCGATTGAAAACTCGCTGCGGATTGCGCGGGAAAACCCTTCAGCGTCGGTATTCGCACCGATCAAATTGCTCTCGTCTAACCGAAGGGTATTTACAGCGCCGCAACGGCTCGCCGATTCATCAGCCACATCAATTTGCGTCAGCGCCGCGATCTTGTGTGGCACGGTGAGATTAATCCCAACAAAATCGAGCTCGCGGATAAACCGAAGGGCTGACCGCAATTCTTTCGACCGGATATGAAACCGCGCGTATTGCATGTTGATCTCGAACGCGTGCAGCGCCGCGTTCTGCATCTGCGGCGAAAGCGAGTGCGCCACCGGGTCGCCAAAAACACCCAGGCGAATGGGCGGATCGACATCGCGCGTGACTTCAGACCATTTCTCAAGGTCAGCGAGTGTGTAGCGATCGGTAATTTGTTCCTCTTTCACGCGACGGCTTCGTTCTCATTAACACCCTGCTTTAGCTGGGTGCTCCAAGCAAACTGGTGAACTCAACCGCTTTAGCGGTTTACTGCAGTAACTGAGAGAAACCGCCGAAGCGGTTTGACCGTCAGGAAAGGTGCAGGCTTTGCCGACTAAAGTTGTCGATGTGCACGTTCGCCGATAGCTTTGCGCGTTACGATGACGACTGAAACAGAAAAACCATCAGACTTCATCCGCGACATCATCGCGGAGGATCTGCGCACGGGAAAATACAAGCAGATCATTACGCGTTTTCCACCCGAGCCGAATGGTTACCTGCACATCGGTCACGCGAAATCGATCTGTCTCAACTTTGGGATCGCGCGCGAGTTCGACGGCATTTGCAACATCCGTATGGACGATACCAATCCGACGAAGGAGGAAGCAGAATACGTCAGGTCGATCATGGCTGACGTGCATTGGTTGATCGACGACTGGGCAGACAAAAAACTCGGCGGCGCGCCGTTCTATGCGTCGGATTATTTCGATCGATTTTACGAGCATGCGGTGGAACTCATCCACAAAGGCAACGCGTACGTTGATGACATGACTCGCGAGGAAACGGACGAGTATCGCCGTCTCGGAAAGGCCAGCAGCTTTCGCGACCGTTCGGTGGATGAAAGTCTCGATCTGTTTGCGCGAATGAAAGCGGGCGAGTTTCCCGATGGCGCGCGCACGTTACGGGCAAAGATTGACATGAACTCGGCGAACGTCTGGCTGCGCGACCCGGTGCTGTACCGCATTCGGCATGCAGCCCATCACCGCACGGGTGACGAATGGTGCATTTACCCAATGTACGATTGGGCGCATACGCTCAGCGATTACATCGAAGGAATCACACATTCGATTTGCACACTCGAGTTCGAAGTGCACCGGCCGCTTTACGATTGGATCCTCGACGCGCTCGAAATTCCGGAGCCGCGTCCGCATCAATACGAATTCGCCAGGTTCAATCTGACATACACCGTGATGAGCAAGCGTAAATTGATCCAGCTTGTTAATGAGAAGCTCGTCGACGCTTGGGACGATCCGCGAATGTTGACCATTTCTGGTTTGCGCCGGCGCGGTGTGACGCCGACAGCGTTGCGCAGCTTGGCGTACAACGTCGGGATTACGAAATATCCGAGCGTGACTGACATGGCTCTGCTCGAACACACGGTGCGGGATGAGTTCAATCGCACTGCAACGCGCCGCCTCGTTGTGCTGCGACCGATTAAAGTTGTGCTAACAAATTATCCGGAAGGAAAAACCGAAGAACTTGACGCGATCAATAATCCCGAGGATCCAAATGCTGGAACACGCAAAATTCCATTCAGCCGCGAGCTTTACATCGAGCGCGACGATTTCATGGAAACGCCTCCGCCGAAATATTTTCGACTTCGACCGGGCGGCGAGGTGCGGCTGAAATACGCTTACATCATCAAGTGCGAGGAAGTGGTGAAAGATGAGGCCGGCAACGTAACCGAGTTACGATGCAGTATCGATCTGGACAGCAAATCAGGCGGTCCGACTGCGAATCGGAAAGTCAAAGGGACCATTCATTGGGTGAGCGCGTCGCACGCAATTGATGCCGAAGTTCGTTTATATGATCGGCTCTTCACAGTTCCCGAGCCGGATGCCGATGGCGATTTTAAGTCGTGCATCAATTCGAATTCACTGGAAGTAGCGAACGCAAAATGCGAACCGGCGCTTGCGAATGCGCGTGCGGACGAACGCTATCAATTTGAGCGCCTTGGTTATTTCACGCTCGATCCAGGTTCGACAGCGGACAAGCAAATGTGGAACCGCACGGTTACTCTGCGAGATACTTGGGCAAAGGAAGCGAAAAAGTAGGGGAGCGCACGCGGCTCGCGTGCTGTTTTCGGCGGCCTCGCCGAAAATGATGCCGTCCATGCGATTCGAGGCCCTTCGACGAGCCGTCGAACGGTGCACGCCAGCGGCGTGCGCTCCCCATCAGAACGTCGCCAGCGCTCGGTCGATGCGCGCGAGAACTTTTTCTTTCCCGAGAACCTCGAGCAGATGATAAAGACTCGGTCCCACAGTGCTGCCAGTTGCGGCGAGCCGTGTAGGGTGGACGATTGCACCGAATTTAATGCCGAGCTTTGCTGCGGTACTTTTTAATGCAGCTTCGATTTCTGCGACGTCGAATTTCTGAAGTGAACTCAAGGTATTGCGAACCGCTTCGAGCCGCGGTTTGTTTTCAGGAGTGAAATGTTTCGCCGCGCTCTGAGGATCGTATTCAAAATCATCTGTGAAGTAGAATCCGCAGTAGGCTGGCAACTCGTCGAACGTATTGATCTTTCCTTTGCACGTCTGCAGCGCGGCGCGGACGTATTCCTCCGGATAATCAGCCACCTTCGCACCGCTCGATTTCAGCCTCGCGAACCCTAATTCGTAAAACTCCTCATCGCTGAGCTCGCGTGCGTATTCCCCGTTTAACCAATGGAGTTTGTCGGGATCAAACGTGGCCGAGCTGCGGCCGATGTTCTTTAGATCGAAAATCCGAATGATCTCGTCAATGTCCAACTTCTCACGGTTATCCTTCGGCGACCAACCGAGGAGGCACAGATAGTTGCGGACCGCCGCCGGAAGAAAGCCGCGCCGGATGTAATATTCCACGCGCGCCCCTGCGTCGCGCTTGCTCATTTTTGTTCCATCGCGATTGAGAATGAGCGGAATCTGCGCGTAGTGCGGCGGTGTTGCACCCAACGCGCGAATGAGCTCGATGTGCTTGGGCGTGTTCGAGAGATGATCTTCACCCCGAATCACGTGGGAGATTTTCATTTCAAGATCGTCGATTACGTTGACGAAATGAAAGATCCATGAGCCATCAGGTCGGCGGATCGTCATGTCCGGATGCGTCTCTTCATTCGACAAATCGAAATCGATCTTTCCGTGAACGAGGTCGTCGACAATGACGTGTTCGCGCGGGGACCGAAACCTCAGTGCTCCCTGATCTTCGTAGATGTGGCCAGCGTTCTGAAGTTTTTTCAAATAACGCTCGTAAAGTTCTGTGCGTTCGCTTTGCAAATACGGCCCGAACTCGCCGCCGACTTGCGGGCCTTCATCCCAATTCAGGCCCAGCCATTCCAACGCTTCGTAGATGCCTGCCATGGCTTCCTCGGTGTTGCGCTTCATATCGGTGTCTTCGATGCGCAGCACGAATTTTCCATCGTGATGCCGGGCGAACAGCCAGTTGAAAAGCGCAGTGCGCGCTCCGCCTATGTGCAAATAACCGGTAGGCGAGGGGGCGAAACGAACGCGGACTTCAGACATTGGAGTGATGGAGTAATGCATTTGTTTCGCGACACTACCAGCCCATTATTCCACCACTCCAATGCTCCATTACTCCAAAAAGATTTTTCCGGCACGGCGACGCGCATGTCGATTTTCCGGAAGATTCACTTTTGCGATTCGAGTGTCACGATCGGCGAGCGAGCGAACGCGCTCGATCGCGTCGAATCCAATGTCGGAGACGTTTTGCGCCCGCAACCATTTCAAGAGCGCGCGCCGCTGAAGCGCG
>DASXHS010000067.1:0-3211 GCA_036488345.1 Candidatus Udaeobacter sp. | reverse complement strand
CGCGATTCTCGGTATTGACGAACTCAGCGAAGATCAAAAGCTGACGGTCGCTCGCGCCCGAAAAATCCAACGCTTCCTGTCACAGCCATTCCACGTCGCCGAACAATTCACCGGCGCCGCTGGACGTTACGTGAAAATTGCGGACACAGTAAAGGGTTTCAAAGCGATTGTCGAAGGCAAGTACGACGACATTCCTGAGCAAGCGTTTTATATGAAAGGGCCAATCGAAGAAGTGTTGGAAGCCGCGGAGAAGATGAAAGCGGCAGCGTAATCGGCAATGGCAGATACTTTCCAACTCGAGATCGTCACGCCGGAAAAAAGAGTAGTCGACACGGCAGCCACTGAGGCCCAGATTCCCGGCAAGAATGGCTATCTCGGGGTTCTGCCTGGGCACGCGCCGCTCATCACCGAACTCGCAGTGGGCGAAGTAACCTTCCACACCAGCAACAATAACGAAGAGCAACGCCTCGCCGTCGCCTGGGGATTCGCCGAAGTTCTGCCGAATAAAGTGACCATTCTCGCCGAAACAGCTGAGCGTCCCTCGGAAATCGACGTGGAGCGTGCGCGCAAATCCAAAGAGCGTGCCGAGCAGCGACTCAGCAGCGGTGACACCAACGTCGACGTAGAACGTTGTTTGGACGCGTTGCAAAAAGCGGAGACACGTCTGGAAGTGGCGGGGAAGAGATAGACTCGTTTCGATTTCAGCTTGTGCACATGAGGAAATTTTGCGGCTTTCATTTTCTCAGCTATTACTCTTTGTTGGGCTATCGATCGCACCTTCCTTTGCCCAAGGACAGTCAGATTCGAAGTCCGCGCCGCCTGCGGCACCTGTTGTCTCTCCTGAGGTCCACTCCGATAACACTGTAACGTTCCGCTTCCGCGCACCCAACGCAAGGGACATCATACTTTCTCTCGAAGGGGCCGAACCGCAAGCGATGCGGAAGGACAACCAAGGCGTCTGGACGATCACCACCTCTGCCCTTGCCCCGGATTATTATGGTTATTCTTTTCTCGCCGACGGCGTAGGGCTCATTGATCCTTCCAACTCTTCGGTGACGCCGAATCTGGTGACGCGCTCCAGTGTATTGCACGTTCCCGGACCGTTTTCCCTATCTTGGGAGGTCAACGACATCCCGCACGGCGAGATCCATCATCATTTCTACAGGTCGGCTGTCGCGCGGGACGATCGCGACTATTACATCTACACTCCGCCGAATTACGATCCCTATGCGAAGCAATCGTATCCGGTGCTTTATCTTCTTCACGGGTATAGCGACGATGCCAGCGGATGGACGGCCGTCGGACACGCTAACGTGATTCTTGACAACCTGATTGCAAGCGGCAAAGCGAAACCGATGGTTGTAGTGATGCCCCTCGGCTACGGCACCATGGACTTTGTTCTGAGGGGCTGGGGCGCGTGGAGTAATGCCGAACTTCGCGATAAGAATTTCAAACTGTTTGGCGAGGCATTGCTCACCGAGGTGATGCCGAGAGTCGAAAGCGAGTACCACATCAGCAAAGACCGGAATTCCCGTGCTATCGCCGGATTATCAATGGGCGGCTCTGAATCGCTGCTCAATGGATTGAATAACCTCGATAAATTTTCCTGGATCGGTGCATTCAGTTCCGGAGGCCTTCCCGAAGACTTTAAAAAAGATTTTCCTGCGCTTGATACGAAAGCGAACCAGCAATTGCATTTACTGTGGATCGCGTGCGGTACTGAAGATCATGTGATCACGCTGAATCGCGGCCTGCGCGAGTGGCTGACGAAACAAGGCGTTAACAATGTTGGCATTGAAACTCCGGGGATGCACTCGTGGATGGTTTGGCGCAGGAACCTGGCGGAGTTTGCCCAGCTAATCTTTCGCTAGACCCAAGCATAGGCTTGAGACTGCGTCACTTCGCCTTACGGTACATTCACTCGATCTTGATTTTCCGACGGCACATACTTCACCGCCGCGGTGCGCTCTAACTTGTCCCATGCAAACCTGCGGCCTTCGAGTGCCCGCTTCAGCGTCTTGAACAGCACCACCGAAAATAACTGACGGTAGGCGAAGCGCTGCAACCATACCTGGCTGAGCAGCCACACTTCTTCTTTGTCGTCCGGCCGCCGCCGTTCCAGCGCGAACGCCAAGGCTGACGCTAGAAAGTCAATGACGAGAAATGCGAAGAAGAATGCCACCAGCTTGTGAAAGCTCGCGGAGTCCGTGGAATCCGGATGGAAATGCTTTTGCACCACATACCAAACGGCGCCGAAAGCAAACATGATGTCGATGAGCGGAGACACCAGCGGAAGCAAAATCTGGAAGATCACAATGTTCGGCAGCGCTACGAATCCCAAAGCACCTTTTCGCGCGAACACTCCCCGGTGTTTGTAGACGGCCTGCAAAATTCCGAACGACCAGCGAAAGCGCTGCCGCATCAATCCATTCGCGTTTGTCGGTGCTTCGGTATAAGCCAAGGCCATGTCTTCGTATTCCACGCGGTAGCCGCGCCGCAACAAGGCCATGGTGAGATCGGCATCTTCCGCGACCGTATCGAGTTGATAGCCTCCAGCCTCGCGGACAGCGGAAACGCGCCACGCACCGATCGCGCCTGGTACCACGCTCACAGCGCCCAGAACATCGAGAGCGCGCCGTTCAAAGTTCTGGCTGGTGATGTATTCCAGTGCCTGCCAGCGGGTCCACAAATTTACCCGGTTTCCCACCTTTGCGTTGCCCGCGATCGCGCCGACTTTTGGATTAATGAAATGCGGCACCAGTCGCGAGATTGCGTCACTCGCAATAATCGTGTCGGCATCGATGCCGACAAAAAGTTCGGCGTCCTGAATATGCTCAATGCCATAATTTAGCGCGGAGGCTTTGCCAGCGTTCGGCTTGGTGAGAATAAGTACTTTACCGGCTGCTTCCTCCTCGCGGAATGCCGCGCGAGCAACTGCAAGCGTGCGGTCCTTCGAGCCGTCGTCGATCACAATCACGCGCAGGTTGGGGTAGTTGGAATTGAGCGCGGCGCGCACCGTGCGTTCAATTACTTTTTCTTCGTTGTACCCTGGGATTAGAACCGCCACTTTTGGTTTATACGAAGCCACTTCCGCGGGCTTGCCCACAATTTTTTCCCGCACACGGTCATAGACGGCAGCGGCTCCAATAAATAACAAACGGCCGGTCATCAAGAGATCGCCAAGAAAAAAGATCCATGTGATGCTCAAGAC
>DASXHS010000055.1:0-16627 GCA_036488345.1 Candidatus Udaeobacter sp. | reverse complement strand
TTGATCAACTCAGGAATACTGACCGGCTTTGCAAGAAATGAATGCCCTTGGATACTGAGACCACTCTTTGCCTCGGCTCGAGTCACAAGCGCCGTAAGAAATACGATTGGCGTGTTGTGCAATTCAGGGTCGGTCTCGATTCGCGCTGCTACTTCGCCTCCATCCGTCTCTGGCATCACGACATCAAGCAAGATTAGATCTGGCTGAAAATTCTGAGCGCTCTGATGAGCCTTGGTAGCGTCGTTTTCTTCAAGCACCAGATAGTGACCAGTCTTTTCGAGAAGAACTTTCACAAGGTGCGTTGTGTTACGGTCGTTATCGACAATCAGGATGCGCCTTCTTTCTTTCACTCCCGAACCGCTGATTGAACGTGGCCAGAAAAAAGGAGCGTTGGTTCCCCGCGGAAAAAAGTCTGCTTCGATTAGTTTGTTCATACCTTTTCCGACCACGTTCTTTGCTGGGTTGCCTAGGTCGTCAACCAAGTTACGAACCAGGCGCCGAGGAGTCCGACCAAAATTCCAATTAATGGGCTAGAAATGGCGAACCAGAGTGAAATCGCCTCCCGTAAGGGCAGCGGATCGCGCCGCCACGAGGCATGTTTTATCGCAGACACAGTCATAATCTTTTTTTGTTAGTTAAATTAGGCGACCGATCGATCCCATTTCGCCGAAGAGAGTCCAAGCAACTCGGCAAGGCGCGATTCATAAGATTCGCACGTCGGACAATCACCATCCGGTTTAACCCATTCTGGATGCTCGACGCGCAAGGCGTCGTGTATCTGTCGTTGAAGTTGAACGTAAGAGCGGATCTCATCCGGTCCGCTCGGAAGGGTCTTTGTTTTCATGATTTCAAAAGTCGGCTCCGATCCGACTATCGCCATTTCGCGTACGCAAGATTTTCGATTGCCACTCGCGAGGTGGACCGCACTCCCTCTTTCGAGATATGGAGGAAGCAAGAAGGGTGACCCAATAGAATTTGGTTTTCATGATTTGATTTCGCTTGTCTCTTTGTGTGGTTGTTTTCGAGGTTTATTATTTCGTTGGCCTAACGAAGACCTCCCGCGACACGAAGCGTTTCACCTGTGATCCACGCGGAATCAGAGGAAGCAAGAAAGACTGCAGCAGGAGCGATGTCGCTGGGTTGACCGACGCGACCGAATGGTGTCTGCGCTTCAACGCTTTTGCGAAGATCGCCTTGGTCGAAACCGGCTGCGCGCACGCCTTCGGTTTCGACAAGACCGGGATTGATGGAGTTGACGCGAATTTTCCGTGGACCGAGTTCCTTGGCCAGCGTTCTGGTGATCGCGTCGACCGCGCCCTTGGTGCCGGTGTAAACTGAGGAACCCGGTGGCGTCATTGACGTGACAGTCGAACTAACATTAATAATGTTGCCGCCATTGGAACCGAACTGCTTGACGGCCTCCTGAGTGGCCAGAAGCAGACCGAGAACATTCACATCGAACATTCGGTGGAATTGCTCCTCGGTAATCTCTTCAATAGGCGACCAGTCGTAAACGCCCGCGTTGTTGACCAGGACGTCGATATTTCCGAACGCCTTCTTTGCCGCTGAGAAAAGTCGTTCAACGTCCGCCTTTCTGGCGACATTGGCCTGCACCGCGACGGCCTGTCCACCGCGCTTGGTGATTTCATCCACGATGCGATCAGCATCTTCCTTTGCCGAAGCGTAGTTGATGACCACTTTCGCGCCTTCATTAGCGAATTCTTTCGCGATAGCGGCCCCAATTCCCTTGGAGGCCCCAGTTACGATCGCAACTTTTCCGTTTAATTTTCCTTTGTTCATTTAGTTAATGCCTTTCATTGTTCGATTCTTGTTAGCCACATAAAGCGAAGGCCGGTTGGCCAGTCTCGATTCGATTGAAGCCGTGCGGCGCAAAGACGTCGTCATGCTTCGCCTCGATCGCTTGCAGATTCAGGTTGATGAGGCGCGCCTCGACCAGATCGGGGAGAAGCAAATGTGGGAACAACGAAAGCTCCCAGGCGTTTGCTTCTTCGTCGTCGAGTACCAGATGAATGATTTCTCTCAGGTCTGGGTAAGCCTGTTCATAATCTTTCTGCAATCTTTGTTTCAGTTGCTCGAGGGCGACTGAGACTGTCTGGAGGAAAACTAGTCCGGGCTGTGTGTCAGTTTTCATAGGTTTAGGTTCTTTCGGTTTCGGTATTTATATTTGACCGGTCGTCTATAGAATTGGCAAAAAAAGAGAGTTACGCGGAGACAGCCTGGGCATCTTTCACACCCAGAACATCCCTGGCGACGTGCTTGAATTCGCGGAGCAGTTCGACGTCATTTTGAATCCGCGCCTGCGCCACTGTCCCTTGATAACACGAGAATAGCGCTTTGGCCTTCGCGACCGGATCGTGCGTAGTAATTAATCCCTCCGCCTCAGCGTCGCGTACCGTGGAAATGAAATAATTCATCTTGCGATCCATGATCCGATCGATCGCTTCACGAACGATTTGGTCCTGAGTGCTGACCTCGCTACCGATACTCAACAATGGGCAACCCAGGATTGAACCGCATTTCTTCTGAAGTTCGGCGAGGCGATCGTGAACAAAATCAAAGTACCGATCGAGCCGCTCCAATGGCGGAACCGTCGGTGAGAAAATCGAATCCATTTCCGTCTTCTTCTTGTTCCAGTCCGCTTCGAGGGCGGCGGCAGCGAGCTCCGATTTTGACTTAAAAAAATAATAAAAGCTCCCTTTCTTCGCACCGGCGCGCTCGCAAATCGCATCTACTGACGTCGTGCCGTAACTATTGTGCCAGATCAAATCCATCGCCGCGTCCGTCAGGCGTTCCTTCATGTCACTCACTCTTGGCATGACGGTAGATTTACTCGTCTTGACTAATCAGTCAACTATTATTTCAATCTTTTTTCCCCGGGATGCCGAGCCAGTCGGCCAGAATGCACACGCGCTTGGCAAAGGCACAAGAACGGTCGTCGTCTTGCCCCTCAGTCAGGAGTCGATCCTGATTCCTTATAGCTGAATCATGCCGCGTCTCGTGGCAGTAGCGACGGCTTCGGTGCGGCTGACGACGTTCATTTTGGCGAAGATGCCTTTCACGTGTGATTTGACGGTGCCTTCGCTGATGAAAAGTGCCGAGCCTATCTCCTTGTTGCTTTTTCCTTTGGCCATCAACTTGAGCACGTCGATTTCACGCGCGCTTAACGTTTCGCCGCCGACCCGCTCTGCCAGCTTGGCGGCGAGATCGACCGGAACACAAGTCTCGCCGGCGTGTACTCGGCGGATGCAATCCATTAACGCCTCCCGAGGCACATCCTTGAGCAGGTAACCTTTGGCGCCGGCCTGGATGGCGCGGTAGATATCTTCGTCACCGTCAAAGGTTGTCAGTACAATGATTCGCGCGTGCTCATTGCCGGCTCGGATTTCCTTGATGGCGCTTACGCCGTCGAGCTCTGGCATTCGCAAATCGAGTAGCGTTACATCAGGATGGTGCTGCTTCCAGAGATCGACTGCTTCCCGTCCGTTACTAGCTTCGGCGACAACGAGCATGTCCGGCTTGCGCCGAATCAACGACACCAAACCTTCGCGCACAACGCTGTGATCATCCGCGATCAGGACCGCGATACGCGGTTTCTTCGGCGCTGCCTTAACCTTTCGGTCGGGTTTCTTTTTTGATTTCACAGTACCGACTCGAGATTATACGGCACCGTAACGGCGATCTTGGTGCCTTTGCCACGCCTGCTACTGATCGTCAGGTTCCCGCCCATTTGTTCGACGCGCTCGTGCATTCCGGCCAAACCAAAACCATCGTGTCGCGCTTTGACTTTAAATCCGTCGCCGTCATCGCGAAGCTCCAGACGCAGTTCCTTTGTATTGAAGACTAACCGCGTTTCAAAATTGCGCGGCTGCGCGTATTTGAGTGAGTTGGTCAGGGCTTCCTGGCCGATGTGCAGCAAATTCTCCTGCCAGTACTGCGGGAGATTTCGCAGCTTGCCACGAAGATTGAAAGTCGTGTGAAGCGCCGTTCCGGCAGTTGTGTTCTTAACGATTCCTTTTAGCGCCTCCCAAAAATTCCCTCGCTGTAGAGCTTGCGGCCGTAGCGCGTGGACCGATCGCCGCGCTTCGTTCAAACTCTGCCGCGCCAAGTCGCCGGCGCGCCGCAAATGTTCGTTCGCTTCCTTTCGGCGGCAACACGCCATGGCATCCTCCAGGGCTTCCAATTGCACGATCACACCGGTGAAACCCTGCGCGAGCGTATCGTGGATATCTCGCGCCATTCTATTTCGTTCTTCCAAAACGGCTGCCTGCCGGCTTTGTTCGGCAAATTCATTGAGTTGGATCGCCAGCATTGCCTGGTGTGCGAGTGCTTGCGCCAGTTCGATCTCTTCGGGTCGATAGGGAGGTCGCTCGCCGTGACGAATCCCGATGAAACCTTTCACCCGACCGCCCACTAGCGTTGGAATTCTTAGGAACTTCTTCGTTCCTCCCGATTTCAAATACTCACGAAGCTCGGTGGAAGAGTACGGATCATTTTCCACATCTTCGCAAGCAACCGGGGCTCCTGAAAAAAACAGCTCACGAACTCCGGGGTCTTCCTTCCATGACTGGGGATTCTTGATGAATGGATGCTCCGCATCAACCTTGGCAAAATTTGTGCCCTCGGCCCAGGCACGTAAAACGAGCGAATCGTTCGATTCGTTGAGCAACCAAAGGATCACGCTTTGCGCTCCAAGCATGCGACCCATTGTGCTCAACATTTGTCCGAGGAACTTGTCCGGTGCCGGCGCAGTCGCAAGAACATCCAGGCTATAGGTCAGCGCCTCTACTTGACCGCGGGCGACTCGCTCCGAGGCGCGCAACGCTTCCGCAGCACGATCCCGCTCAATTGCGACTCGTACAACGTGCGTGGCTAACTCAAGCAGCTCAAGGTCGTCCGAATTTGGTGTTCGCGTTTCGCGATAATAAATACAGAAGGTTCCAAGGACTTTTCCTTTCGAAGAGAGGACTGGATTCGACCACGAGGCTCGGAAGCCCTGCTTCAATGCCGAAGCGCGATGCTCCGGCACGTCCCACAGCGGGTCAGTGGCAATGTCCGCGACGATGACTCTCGAGCCCCGATATGCCGCGGTGCCGCACGAGCCGGCACACGGTCCGATTGGTAGCTTTTCCATCTGCTGGATCCACTCATTGGGGAGGCTCGGTCCGGCAATCGAATCCAGATGGAGCCCGTCGTGATTCAGCAGCAACACGGAAGCGAGCGTGCCGCTTCGCTGCTCCTGGATAATCACACACAAGGCATTTAGGATTTCCTTTAGCGGGACTCCGGTCGCAACCATCTCCAGGAGTTGTTTCTCTCCCGCGAGCAAGGCTTCACCTTGTTTACGCTTGCTGATATCGCGCAGAATAGCCTGGAAATATCCGCCGCGTATCCCCGACACGGATACCTCCACCGGGACGATTTCCCCGTTTTTACGAACAAATTTTCTCTCGAATCGTATGGTGCTCCCGGTCCTCAATTTCTCGAGTCTCTCTCGAAAAAGGTGGCGTTCTTCCGGCAGATAGGTCTCGGTGACCGGCGTGCCGACCAACTGATTCGAGGGAATTCCAGCCAGCTCAGCACCCGCGCGATTCCCCAAAACACAGATGCCATTGGCATCGACGACGTAGATCGCATCGGGTGAAATCTCGATCAGATCCCGATACTTCTCTTCGCTCTTGCGCAGTTTTTCTTCCGCTGATTTTCGCTCGGTCACATCTCGCAAGGTGCAAAGGGTGGACAAAAACTCGCCGCTCTCCGAAAGACGCGGGACCGATGCACCGTCGAAATGGACAATGTCGCCAACTTTTGTTCTCCAGCGGACTTGATACTGCCGCGCTTTGCCTTCCAGCAGATCCGCGAGCATCTCATGAGCAAGCTCCCGGTCCTCGGGAAGGAGCAGGAGTTCAAAGACGTTCGCGCCGCGTAATTCCGATTCCGAATAACCGCTCAGTTGAATGCCTCGCTGGTTGATACAGAGGATGTTCCCGGCGCGATCTAGAGAAAGGATCACGTCATGGGATAATTTGAACAGGTGCTTAGCGGCGCTTTCATCGGCCGCCGCTGATGAACGAGACATCTGCTGATTTCGGATTTCCCGCTGCGAAATGGGGATTGGCTCGGGCTGGAGGAGCTGAGTTGGAGCGCTCGTGCGCATGACGAAAATCTAACGCCCTGACGCTGTCGCGCCAGCTTTGTTTCCGTCCCTCAAAAGAGGTGTCATCGGCTACCGCTTGCGAAGCATCGAAAAATCCTCCGACTGCGTCGTCGTGGTGCAGCCGGAGGCCGGCTAGGTTTTCGAACAACAAAATTATCGGAAATGAAAACCAAACAAATTCAAAGCAATTCGAAACTGGGCCCGTGGAGGATTTTCCGGCGATCTTCGCGGCGTCACGACCCGATGCTCGTGCTCAACATGGCTCTGTTTAACTTCACGGACGGATGGAACCGGGCTTTTTCGAGGGATCAATATGCACGGTTCTCTGTTTGAGACCTCAACGAAGGCAATGAATCGCGCGCCGGGTACACAGCCGCCGATCAACGCCGCTCAACAGTTCGTTGTTGTGAAGGGACCCATCGCCCGTGTGTACGAACAGTGGTCGCGCATTGAGGATCTGCCGAGATTCATCACAGCAATTCGGGACGTGCGAAGAATTGATGACACGCATTTTTCTTATCTCTGGGATCTAAACGGCGAAGACGAAAAAGGGATCTTTCACATCGTGCTTCAAATTCCTGGTCGCCGGATCGCGTGGCGCACCATCTCAAACGGCTTTCTGTCCGGCGTAGTTTCCTTCGAACCGCGTTCTGAAAAGGAAACCGAAGTAACGTTGAAGATCCGGTCGATCTTCGACTCGCCCAATCTGTCGCGGAGAGTCGAAGAATATTTGGGCAATTTCAAACGGCTGGTGGAAAGAATGGAGGAAAGAACATGAGAAGGGTTCCGACAGTGGAAGAGCTGGTAGCAAACTACTGGCGAATATTGGCGCGCTCTATCGAAAGGCCGAATGTCAGAAAAAGCCGCGCACCGTCGCCGCTTCGTCGGCGAAACTCTGAAAGTTCGCCGCGTCGAATTCACGGGCGCATAACTGCGTAAACCAAACAACCACGAAAGGAAGAAAGGCATGCATGAGGACCTTGAAAAAGTGAAGCTGCTCGCGCGTGATTTGCGGGAAAGAAGAGAATTTCCACGCAGCCCGCGCGCCATGCTGGCAGGTTATGTGTTGGCGGCGCGCGCCGTGGACAAATGCCGCGCAGTGCTTGTGGATTGGCACGGCGAATACCATTCCAATTGCCCACTCGATCAGCGCTGGTTGAATTTTGCCGAGATTCATTACGCTGATTTCCGTTCGCTAGTGGCCAGCGGTGCGAGCGACGATGAGATCGCCGAATGGATTGAGAAAAATGCCACGAAGCGCCCGCGTGCCGAGATCGTGGCCTGGAACAACAAGGAGCGCGACCTCCGTCTCAGTGATCTGCCGCATGAGCTTCAGGAATACATGGAGAATTACATCCATCGATATGTCCCGCGTAACCGCGTCGTCTATCACTGGTTCGACGTGTACGATCTGGAAGAGCAACGAATCTAAAGTAACGCGAGCCTCCGGCTTGCGTCATGTCCGCAACCGAGACGGTCGCGCTACTTCATTGCCGGTTTCTCAACTTCTCGCATTCTGATATTGATCTCGGACGTCAGTGTCCGATGAACAGGACATTTTGCGGCGATCTCCATCAGCTTCGCGTGTTGTTCGGCAGTCAAAGATCCTGTCAGTTCCACTTCAGCATCGATTCTGTCCACCATACCGTCCTTGGTCTCGCACTCCTCACAATCCCTGGTGTGGATGCGCGAGTGCCACAGCGAAACCGTAACGTTTTCTAGCGGCAAATGATTTCGCCGCGCATAAAAGCCGATTGTCATTGAAGTGCACACGCCAAGAGCCGTGAGCAAATAATCATATGGATCCGGGCCGGCATCACCACCTCCGGCGCTCGTGGGTTCGTCGGCGACAAGATGATGTTTACCCGCAGTGATTTCTTGCTGAAAATTCTCAGCGCCGCCGCGCACGACGATGTGCGGTGTCTCCTTTTCGGGTTGTGCAGCCATGCTGGATCAGGGGTTCAGAATTCCTCTGAAAGCATCGCGGTATCGCCAGACAAGAAACAATTCAAGAATGGTGACAACGATTGCGGGCGGGACTCCTTCGGGAGCCATCAAAACATGGAAGATCCAAATGTTTACGATAATCGCGCCAAGAATCGTTAGGCCCAAAGGAACAAAGCGACCGATCAACAACAGCAAACCTCCGATCACCTGAAGCCCGCCGATGACATAAACGTAGCCGCTCGCAAAAAACGCATGCAAATATTCGCCTGTTACTCCTTTCGGGAGCGGCGGCATCGGAAGGAAATGCAGGAATGCGTTGGAACCGAACACAACAAAGATTAACCCGAGAAGAACTCGGGCGATCACGGTGACAACTTTCATCGCAAAGATGCTGCCTGGATTGATTTAAAATTCAAATCTTGAAATTGCGTGAGGCGGGGAAGATGGCAGAAGCATTGTTCAGATCCCAGCTCGATCGAGAACCGATTTCAGCACCGTTTCGGCTTCGAACACTTCGTGGGCGACAGCGCAAGCGGCGCGCGAGTGTTTTTTGTAATCGACGTTTATTCTTTTCACTGCATCGGCGATCTCGTCGAGCGTTCGAAACGATAAGAGTCCTTCTTTACCGCCATAATTTCTCGTGAAGCCGGTTTCCTGAGTGATGACAGGCCGGCCGGCTGCCAGATAACATGCGCTGCGATCGCTGAACCAACCGGTGTCGAGTCGAACGTATTGATCCTTCGCGACGGTGAACTCGCCTTTGGAGCGCTGGATGTAATCGCGGTAGAGCCAGTAATCGACGCTCATCTGCGATGGCGAAGTCAGGCGCCAGTGGCTGCGCTCAAATTTTCTGCGCGTTTTTGGATCAGCGATGTTGGTTGCCATCTCGAATTCTTCGCCAGCTTCTTTCGGCGCGGAGGCGAACCGGAGAAATTCGCGCGATTTGCTCCACAGATATTTTTTGCCGCGCCATGTGATGTCTTTCAAACCGCTCGTGGACCAGTTCGCGATTGTTGTGAACACCGCCGCGCGAGAAGGGGACCGCGCTGTTTTCCAAAGATCGGTTACGACTGGTTGCCGCGTGGGCAACCATGTGAAGCCGTGCAGCGGCACCGGGAAATCTTTCGTTCCGATGTTTTCACCGAATGTAAAAAGTGCATGATGCCGCTGCAGATACTCGATTGTCGATTTCCCGCCTTTGTCGATCTTGATTTGCTCAACGCCGGGGTCGCTCTCGATGTACAGGATGCGGTCGGAAACGAGTAAATCGTCATTGAACTCCTGCGTACCGCAAACATTCAGGATTGCATCGGCGTCGCGATAAAGTTGCCGGATTTGTTTCAACGAGAAGCCGGCGGTTGGATTACCTGGCAGATAACGCGCGCAATACGCCCAGCGATTTTTGAAATCGAAGTCTCGGGATAAGCGGTCGAGAACTTTTGCTGCATAATCAAACTCGTCGGTGACTTCGAGCGTTTCGGGATTGTACGGCAGGCGCGCTGAATCTTCGATAAAGAAAACGTCGTGCCCGAGCCGTTGCAATCCCACGACGTAATGGATGGCTTGCCAGACAACGCCCGCGATCGGCATCGATCCCATAAATCCCATCACCACGATGCGCTTGCGTTTCATCCTTTACCGCCGAGGACAAAGAGGATTAACAATAAAAAATTCATCTCTGCGAACTCAGTGTCCTCTGCGGTCAAATTGCTTGACGACGGTCGCTGGATTGCCGGCCACTACGACATTCGGTTCGACTGATTTGGTGACTACCGCTCCTGCCGCGACAACTGAGTTCTCACCGATGGTGACGCCTTTCAAAATCACGGCATTCATTCCGATCCAGACGTTGTCGCAGATTTTGACCGGCACGGTTTTCAATTTAGGGCGTGCCGGGCGGTTCTTGAAGTACGGCGCCAGCGCTTCCGCGTCGATCAGGCGTTGCGCCGGTTCGATCGGGTGAAAATCGGAATCGGCGATGCCGACGTTCCATGAAACAAGGCAATACGAGCCGATCTCGATCTTTTCCTCCGCCATGATCAGCGCGCCATTGAGCAGCGTGAAATTGCCGATCGTGCATTGGCCATTAACTCCGATGGCAAATGAGCATCCTGCGTAACAGGAAACATGGTCGCCCATGACCACTGCGCGCGGTTTTTTGTTTCGGAGAAATCGGAAAATTTGCGCGGTCTCGCAATAAAAGCCTTCGCCAAACTCCACGTTCGGCGGGATTGGCTCCCGCCACCAATCGTGTTCCACGTGGCGATCTTCTTTAACGTTGCTCATGAACGCCTTAAGATCCAAACAGCCTCAGGGCAGGCTGTCTCCAGTATTCGTGCTGGAACCGGGCCGTCCTCGGCCCGCAACAGTTGTTGAAGTTTGGCCGTGCTCATGTTGGAAATTTTCCCGATGTATAAAGTTTCGCGTAAACGCCGCCGCGGGTGAGAAGTTCGGGACCGCGGCCTTGTTCGATGATACGTCCGTGTTCCAGCACGATGATTTGGTCGAGATTGTGAATGGTCGCCAACCGATGTGTGGCAATCAGCGTTGTTCGGCCGCGCATTAATTCCTTAATGGTTTCCATGATGGCACCTTCGGTGCTGGGGTCGAGCGCCGAAGTCGGTTCGTCCAGCAACAGAATCGGCGCGTTCTTTAGAAATGCTCGCGCGATTCCGATGCGCTGGCGCTGGCCGACACTCAAATGGCCGCCGCGTTCGCCAACGAGGTTGTTATATCCCTCCGGCATTTGCCGAATAAACTCGTCAGCCTGCGCGCGCCGCGCCGCTTCAATAATCTCTTCCTCGGTCGCATCGGGTCGGCCATAGGCGATGTTTTCGCGGACTGTGGTGGAGAAAAGTAGCGTGTCCTGGAGGACGATGGCGATCTGAGCGCGCAAAGATTTCTTGGTAATCTCGCGGACATCGCGACCATCAAGCATCACGGAACCTGTGGCCGCATCGTAAAAGCGCGGCACCAGACTGAGTAGTGTGCTTTTGCCCGCGCCCGTGCCGCCCACGAGTCCGACAATTTGATTCGGCGCGATGGAAAGATTGACATCGCGCAAAACGATTCGGCTGTCGGCGTAACCAAAATCGACCGAGTGAAATTCGATCGCCCCTTTAGCCGATGAAATATCGACCGCATTTGGCGAATCGCGCACGTCGTCCTGACTATCCAACACTTCGAAGCAGCGTTTCGCGCCTGCAGTAGCGCCTTCCATTGCCCAGGCCGTGTACGTCAGGGATTCTAACGGTTGATACAGCATCAGGAGATAGGCGCTGAAGACCAACAACGAACCGAGGCTCAGCGTGCCGGCGAGCACATGCAAGGTTCCTACGTAATACATCGCTGCCGTGCCAATCACCATCAGTGTGCTGATCACCAGCGCGCTGTTCACATTCGTTAACGTCAGCCGCAGATTTGCCTGCAAACTCTGCTGCGCCTGTTGATGAAATTGTCTTACCTCGAAGTCTTCACGTCCGAAGGCGTGCACGATCCGAATTGAGGTCAGTCCCTCCTGCGCTTGCGCAAGGACGGCGCTTTCCTGTTCCTGAATCGAAGTCGATTCACTGCGAATCCGGCGCGCGAAAAAATAAATCGCGCCCACGATCAGGGGCACAATCGACAGGGATAGCAGCGTCAATACCCAGTCGAGCTTCAGCATTACAATGAATGTGCCGATCAGCGCGATCACCGAAGCAAAGATGTTGGTGAAACCTTTGTTGTAGATCGTTTGGATCGACTGCGAATCGTACGCAACGCGAAAACTGGAGTCGGCGGACCGCCGCGCGTCGTGAAATTTAAGGGAGAGTCGTTGCAGCTGAGAGTAAAGATCGGTTCGTAGTTTCAGCAGCGCCTCAAGGCCGATCTTCACGAACAGATAGTTTGTGATCCAGTTAATGATTCCCCATGCAAATTGTATCACGATCAGCGCGAGACAGAGTAGGGCAACCAAAGTCTGCCAATCAGCGCGCGCAGCAGGCGCTGGTCGCAGGAAATCGTCCACGATAATTTTGAATGGCCACGGCTTGAGCAGATTCAGGCCAATACCGATCAGCGACAGAAACAGGCCGATTATTGTTTTTCTCCAGAATGGCTGGTAGTAGCGAAGAACGCGCCGGTAAATCGACATCTGAATTTTGAATTGCGGATTTTAGTTTTTGGACTGAACTAGGGCGAATTCATTCGACTTGAGATCGGAAGATTTCTCGGCAGGGCTTGGCCTGAGGGTAGTCGAAGGGCTCGGAGTGACAATATGCATCATCTGGTTCAAATCTGGTTTGAGTGGGTCGAGCAGTGGGGATACGTGGGAATTATTTTGCTCATGGCAATGGAAAGCTCGGTCCTTCCAGTGCCCAGCGAGATCGTTATTCCTCCTGCCGCATTTCTCGCTTCGGAGGGAAAATTAAACACGTTCGGCGTCATAGCGGCAGGCACATTCGGCTCGTGGCTCGGGGCCACGGCCACCTATTGGGTGGCATTGTGGCTTGGACGCGTGTTCATTTCTCGGTGGGGACGCTATTTTTTGCTCAGCGAGCATAAACTCGAGCGGGCCGAAAACTGGATTCGTCGTTACGAAGCAGGGGGCATTTTCTTTGCGCGCCTTTTGCCAGTGATCCGCCATGTCATTTCTATTCCCGCTGGAATCATTCGGATGAATTTCGCTACATTCAGCATAATGACCCTGGCTGGGTCGGCACTGTGGTGTTCTGTCCTGGCGTGGTTTGGCCAAAAAGTGCTAACGCGCGAAATGATCGAGTCGAAAGATGCGACGGCCTTGATCAAAGCCGTAAAGGAGAGCGGTCATTTTCACATGATTGTGATCGCATGCGTCGTTCTCACCGTTCTTTATCTGCTGGTGGTCAGTCTGACAGATAAAAAGCGAAGAAACTGAAGTCGCGCCAAAGCGGGTAGCCGGCGCAGGAAATCACGGCTCAGGCAGCCGTCGGCAATCCGAAATTGACGATTAACAGCAGACGCTCGTTGAGGCGTTTGCAACTTATTCGTGTTTTAAAATTGAACAAAAGTGTCGCCCTGCGGTCAGTTCTAAAGTGGATAAGGACTGAATAACTCACCTGTAACGATGGAAGACATATTCACAATGAACCATGGCATTAGACCTGCTCAGACCAGAAATGGCCAACATATGAAAAGAAATCGACAATTTCGCCAAATCATGAGACCGCGCGCCCGGCTTTCACTCGGTGATCTGATCCTGGCAGTCAGTTCCTGCACGCAAAGCAGCAAAGAAACGGTGGCAGCGGTCGCAGACCTTTTGGCGAGCGGCCAGGTACGCGTACAAGATAACGGACGCTTCCTGCGCGCCCGCGTTTGCTAAGCAGCCCGACGGACGTTTTCATTCGTCTGCTAAGGCTGTAATGCTTAGTGTCCGCTGCCCTCAGCGGACTTTCTTTTTCACGCAAACACGCGGGTCCCGCCCATGCTCCGCCTAAATTCTGGCAAATCTGGCCGAAAACGCTTTTCGCTCATCGCGGTCGCTTTTATGTTCCTAGCGTGATCGACCGCTATTCCCGTCCGGAGATCAGCAAAATCTGGTCGGATCAACGCAAGTTTGAGATCTGGCTGGAAATTGAAGTGCTCGCCTGCGAGGCAATGGCAGAGCTTTGCCAGATTCCGAAAGAGGACGCTGCTGGGATTCGAAAACGGGCGCGGTTCTCGATTCCGAAGATACTCGAAATCGAAAGGCGGACGAACCACGACGTCATCGCTTTTCTCGAAAATGTAGCCGAATCGGTCGGGCCGGCGTCGCGCTGGATTCATCAGGGGCTGACGTCATCGGATATTCTGGACACGACGCTCGCGGTGCAACTGAATGAGTCGTGCCAGATCCTTCTCGATGATCTCGAAGCGCTTCGAAGCGTAATCGCAGACCAGGCGCGGCGGTACAAAATGACGCCGATGATTGGCCGGAGCCACGGCGTCCACGCCGAGCCGATCACGTTCGGGTTAAAACTGGCTCTCATGTTTGATGAATTCGGTCGCGCTATCGAGCGCCTGACTCAAACTCGCGAGCGTATTCGCGTCGGCAAAATTAGTGGGGCAGTTGGGACGCACGCGCACATTGATCCAAAAATCGAGCGTTCGGTGTGTGAGAAACTCGGATTAAAGCCAGCGACACTTTCGACGCAAATCGTGCAGCGCGATCGTCACGCAGAATTCATGACGACTCTCGCCGTCATCGCATCGAGCATCGATCGCTGGGCCACAGAATTTCGCCATCTCCAGCGGACTGAAGTTCTGGAAGTAGAGGAATTTTTCGGCGAAGGCCAAAAAGGCAGCTCTGCCATGCCGCACAAACGCAACCCGATCACGAACGAGAGGTTGAGCGGATTAGCTCGCGTAATTCGTGGGAATGCGGTCGTCGCGCTGGAGAATGTGGCGCTGTGGCACGAGCGCGACATCAGCCATTCGAGCGCCGAGCGCATCATTCTGCCGGATTCATGCATCCTGTTGGATTACATGCTCGTGAAATTACGCGACGTTGTCGAAAAATTGCAGGTCTATCCGGATCGAATGGCGGAAAATCTCGCGCTAACCAAAGGCCTGTATTTCAGTCAATCAATCCTGCTCGCGCTCACCAGCGCAGGCGCGGAGCGCAAGAACGCGTATGAAGCCGTGCAACGCGCCGCCATGAAAACCTGGAAAGGCGAGGGGACATTCGGCGATAACGCAAAACGCGAACCCGAAATCACCGCCCGTCTTTCACCAGAAGAAATCGATCGTCTCTGTTCGCTCGACATTCACTTCAAACACGTCGCCGCGACTTTCAAGGCGCTTGGGTTGGAGTAACAGAAGGCGTTGGCTCAGCGGATCGTGGGCAATAGTCGGTACGCGCGGCCGTCGTTTATTCGTAACGCAGCGCTTCGATAGGATCTAGGTTGGCTGCGCGATACGCCGGGTAGAGTCCGAAGCCGATGCCGATGGCGGAGCAAACGAGCAGACCAGCAATTGCCCAGCCGTAGGGGAAAATGATGTCGACCTTCAGCCAGGCTGCGAGAAGGTCGCCGGCGATGATTCCAAGAATGATTCCGAGAATTCCGCCGGCCTCCGAAATGAACACGGCTTCGGTGAGGAATTGACGCAGAACGTCGCCACTGCGTGCGCCGATTGATTTCCGCACACCGATTTCCTTCGTTCGTTCGGTAACGCTCACGAGCATGATGTTCATGATACCGATCCCGGCAGCCAGGAGCGCAATAAAGCTGACGACGAACGCACCGATGCGCACGACGCCCGCGACTGAAGTGAACGCGCTTTTCAGTGAGTCGTTCGAATAAATCTCGAAATCGTTTTCCTGGTCGGCGCGCAGTCCACGCGCGATGCGCATGGCGCTTATGCCTTTGTCCAGCGTTTGATTGTAAGTCTCCGTGGAGAACGCTTGAGTGGCAATATTCACCGTGCGTTTCGCTTCGCCATAGTCCTCGAAAAATCGCGTGATCGGCATGATACAAAGGTCATCCTGACTCTGTCCGAAGGAGGTTCCTTTCTCCGCGAGTACTCCGACGATTGTGTAAGTGTGACCGCTCACTCTCACCACTTTGCCGATCGGCGATTCGTGGGGGAATAATCGTCTTTCGATCATTTTGCCGACGACGATCACCCTGCGTGAAAGCTCGACATCTTCCTCATTCAGATTCCGACCATACCCGAGGGTGTAGGCGTTTGCGGTGAGAAAACTCCCGTTTGTCCCCACAATGAGAAGGCTCGGAGTGGTCTTCACGCCGTTGTAAACAGCCTGGCCCTTCACCTCGTACCCAAAAGTTTTGAGACAGATTTCGTGTGCGTTGCCTTCCATCAACTTCGCGTAATGCAGCGCTTCGCGATACGTAACGTTGCGCCGGTTCTGATATTTTTTCTTGATCTCGCCGCCGACGTTCACGTTCGCCGGGTACTTGGCGAATTGAAAAATATTCGATCCGAGAAAACTAATCCCGCTTTCAATGGAGGACTGCAGCGCTCCGATGGCGGTCATCACCGAGATCACCGAGAAAACGCCGATTGTAATGCCGATCATAGTCAGCGCAGCGCGCAGTTTATTCGCGCCTAACGACGCCAGCGCCATCTTGATGATTTCGCTGAATAACATCGAGCTATGAACTGGAGTGATGGAGTAGTGGAGTAACGGAGTAGTGCCCAGGCAGGCTCAGTTCACAATCAGCACTCCTGCACTCCATTACTCCAATACTCCTATTCATATCTGAGTGCCGCGACCGGGTCGAGCCGTGAGGCGGACCAAGCGGGGGCGAAACCGGAGAACAAACCGGTGAGAATTGATACGGCCATACTCACGAGGACCAGGCCGAGCGAAAATTGGATCGGAAAAGAGGGAAACGCGTGGCCAATACCGGTGCACATTACGTACGCGAAGCCCAATCCGATGAATCCGCCGAGCAAGCACAACGAAGTGGATTCGATCAGGAACTGAAGAAGGATCGTGCGTCTGCGCGCGCCCAGAGCTTTGCGCGTTCCGATTTCGCGTGTGCG
>DASXHS010000047.1:0-4137 GCA_036488345.1 Candidatus Udaeobacter sp. | reverse complement strand
TTTGATGAGACGAGCTCGTGAATCGCTCGAACTTCGGCGACGAGTTGAAGGTATTGGGACGGCGTTAACGCTTGTGCGCTGTCGGAAAGCGCGAGCTCGGGCTGGTTGTGGACTTCGACCATCAGGCCGTCTGCACCGGTTGCCACGCCAGCTCTTGCCAGCGGCGTGACCATGTAAGCCGTGCCGGTGCCGTGCGAAGGATCAACGATCACCGGCAAATGCGAAATGCGCCGGATCGCCGGCACAGACGCAAGATCGAGCGTGTTCCGCGTGTGCTGCGCGAACGTGCGAACACCGCGTTCGCAGAGGACCACGTTATAATTGCCTTCAGCCATGATGTACTCCGCCGCGAGCAACCATTCCTCGAGCGTTGCAGCCATGCCGCGCTTCAACAACACAGGCAACCTGGATCTGCCGGCTCGCTTAAGAAGCGAGAAGTTTTGCATGTTGCGAGCGCCGATCTGGATTACGTCGCCGTACTTCTCAATAAGGTCGACATGCGATTCCTCGACGGCTTCGGTGACAATCTTCAAGCCGAACTCATCGCGAACGGCTGACATAATTTCCCAGCCTTTATCACCCAGGCCCTGAAACGTGTAAGGCGACGTTCGAGGTTTCCAAACACAGCCGCGGAAGAAACGCGCACCACTCTGCTGCACGGCTTTCGCGATCGCGAACGCCTGTTCACGGTTCTCGATCCCGCACGGTCCGGCGATGATTGCCAGCTCGCCGCCGCCGATTGTCGCGTCGCCGACGCGAACCACAGTCTTGTCCGGTCGTAGATCGAGCGTGATCAATTTGTACGGCTTCGTGACGCGGATGACTTCCGCTACACCCGCGAGATTTTCAAAACGCCGGCCATCGACGGGGCCTTCATTGCCTGTGATGCCGATCGCAGTCCGCGTCGCCCCCGGCATGGGATGCGCGCGAAAGCCGACTGCCTCAACAATGTTTACCACCGCATCGATCTCGGATGCCGTGGCGCTGGGTTTCATTACGATTAACATTTGATCATAAGTGTTTGGATTTATTTCGACAGACGCAGAGACAGATCTCGTGCGAGAGAGATGAATCAGCGTCCGTTGAGAAACGGTCGCTTGCTATCGCCAGATTCCGAGTGCCGACGTAAAGACACACGCCCAGGCATTCACAGCGTCCAGCGAATAGAGCGTGTTAGCACTCATTGACGACCAGCATAGCGGCAGTTCGACGATTGTCGATACAAATATGAGCCCGGTTGGTAACAACAACGTTACCTAAATCCTCAAATCTGTTGATGACGGCTGCCACCGCCGCTGAGACCGATCCCGAAACACATGTAAGTATGTTTATAGGAAGAAAATTGGCAGCATTTTGTTCGGTCTTGGTTGCCGAATGCCTCATGGTGTCCGCCTTTGCGATCGAAGTAACTCAGCCGGCCGGCGCGGCACATGGCTATCCAGGACTGTATGATATCAATGGAAAAAAGCTTGCGAATGCGGAATTCAGACAATGGCTGGAGGACAATGATCTGTACGTAGTCATCAACTACAGATTTCCAGACGGCCAGTTCTTTGAGGAGAAGTCGCGCTTCCGGCAAGGAAAGGATCTCATACAGAAAGAGTGGTCATGGAAAGAGCTGAGCCACGGTAAGCCGGAGCGCGAATTCTCTGTGGATTTTGCTTCGGGACTTGCCACAGCGCACATCTCCAAGGACAACAAGGATGTATCAGAAAAAATCGAGGTTAAACCGGGCCGGACATTTGCCGGATTCGGATTCACGATTGCCATAAGCAACTTGCGTAAGCAGTTGGTGAAAGGCGAACATGTTGAACTGAACGCGGTCGGTTTTTCGCCATTTCCAACTCTAAAGCCGCAGGTAGTGACTGTGACAATTTCCCACGGCGGAGTGCAGCGAATCAAAATGGGAGGACGATCGCTCAAAGGCGATGAGTTCATCATTCATCCGGAAGTGCCTCTGATTGCGAAATTATTCGTCAAGGTGCCCGACACAAAAGTCTGGCTGACAAACCCTCCGCCAGCCGGATTTCTTCGCTGGGAGGGCCCCACGGTATTGCCGACCGATCCAATGATTCGCGTTGACTTGATTTCGAGCACAAACAATGGACCGGCAGAGGCTGCTGGAAGTTAATGGCGAGCGAAGTCTTCGCTTCACAAACTTCGCGGGACGAAATTAGTATCGCCTGCGTGGATGACTCGAAATTTTCTGCCGTCTTAATTTTTTTCCTGGTCAATTACTTCCTGACGTTTCTGATCATCGGTTTACTTGCCGGAGTGTTATCGCTCATCAATAAGCCCAAACCGCTACGGATTGATGTAGTCGCCGAGGCCTTGTTCTCGTACTATCTGCTTTTCACAATAGGTATAAATAATCTGGTCAACTTCGTTGCCCACGTTTTCTTCGGTGATTTCTCTGCGGAGTTTATCGGGTGGCCGCAAAGCCCATTTCAGGCAGAAGTAGGTTTCGCCAGCCTCGGTGTGGGAATTGCAGGAGTGATTGCGTTTAGGGCGCGCCTGCCATTTCGAGTTGCGACGCTAATTCCGCCTTCGGCGTTCTCATTGGGAGCAGCCGGCGGGCACATTTACCAGATGATCGTGGCGAAGAATTTCTCGCCGGGCAACGTGGGAGTGATTCTCCCAAGCGGCATCCTTATTCCCGTTGTTGGATTCGTGTTGTTGTGGCTCTCCTACAACCATCCGCAGCCTGGGACCGCTTATCGCAAGTTGATTTAGCCAACCAACGGCCCGAGGGCGGGCCGTCTCCATTTACCGACGCGTTGAGGACAACGCGTTCCACTTGCGAATCTCAGCGAGACGACTAACTCGCGAACTCAGTGTTCCATCTTTCCGGCGGCTTTCATGATCTCAGCCTGCACCACCGGCATGATGTCTGCCATGTAAGCGCCAAATTTTTTCATCGCCGATTTTCCGACGGGCGAGCCGTAAAAATCGGCCAACGCCTTCAGCTCTTCAGTTGTGAAATTTTTTACCATCGCGTCTATCATCGCCTTGGACAATGCGGCAACATCCACCTGGGTAGTCATTAGTTTCTTGAATTGCTCCCGTTGATCCGCCGGAAGGGTTTCAGCCATTTTGTCAGCCATGTCCTCGAATAGCGCCTTTGGCGGGCTAACCTGCAGATAACGTTCGGCTTCTTTGCGTCGCGTTTCGGGAGTGTCGGCGGCACTGAAAACCGGAGACCAGGCGCAAACCGTAAGGACGAGCAAAACGACGAGTTTTTGTTTCATAGTGCGCGATTGATAACGCGGCCCAGCTTGCAAGGCCATCTTTTTCAACACGCGCTGATTGGCAATCGGTTAGATCAGTACGGCAGCCAGTCCAAGAAAAACGAGCAGGCAACCCACGTCGGTGAAAGTGGTGACGACGATGCTGGACGCCATTGCGGGATCGGCTCCGAGTTTTTTCATTACCAACGGAACCATTGCGCCGGCTACGCCACTGAAACAACAGCTGATGGTGATGGCAAGGAACACCACCAAACTGAGCATCAGCGCATCGTGGCTCTTTATCATCCTGGCAAAGATGAACATCGCGACGCCTCCCGTAACTCCGGTTAACGCGCCATTAAATGTCCCTAACAAAGCTTCCTTGACCAGAAGTAGACGTTCTTTCCCAGATCTCAGGTCACCAAGGGTGATGCCGCGCAAACACACCGCGAGTGCCTGCACCCCGGTGTTCGCAGCCTGACCAATAAGCACGGGCAGAAACACCGCCAGCGCAATGATCCGATCGATTGTGTGTTCAAATAGTCCAACAACGAGAGCGGCAAGAAGGCCACAGAACAAATTTACCTGTAGCCACGGGTGCCGAAATCTTAAGCTCCGCGTCCATGGCGTCGTAAGTCGTTCCTCCGTTTCGACACCGACCATTTCGCCCGGCTGCGCACTTAACTCGACCGCCTGCGCTTCAAAAAGCATCTGACCGCGCACGAGACCGATCAGTTGCCCCGATTTTTCGCAGACGGGATAGACTGGGTAATGCCTAACCAGCACAGCTCTCATCGCCTGGGTCAGCGACATATCGGGCATGAGATGGAACGGATCTCGCAGCATTATCTCTTCCAAACGTTGCTCGCGTTGCGCCAATAACATGTCGCGCATCACTACTACCCCAAGC
>DASXHS010000045.1:0-12818 GCA_036488345.1 Candidatus Udaeobacter sp. | reverse complement strand
GGCCAAGGTTTGCCTCCAGAGCGCGGAACCTGCAATTTTCCCATCCATCTCGCCGACAAGGATCCAATCCGCCCAGCCCTCAAAGGCAGATCGCATCCACTCGGCATAAATTCTGGTTGCCGTGCCCGACGATATTCGTGGATCAGCGTGGTACCTACCAAAGTAGTTAGCGAACGCCCGTTCGTTAATTGCCATGAGGGCCTGCAAGTCCCGAGGTTTTGCTCGACGAATCCTCAGTCGTTTGTCTCGTGGCCGAAGATTCATTGGTTCGGGCCCCGTCCCTGAGAAAGCAAAAACGAAATCCAGCAGCGTGTCCATGAGGAAAAAACCACTCTGTTCCAAGGCGTGAATTAGAGCCAACTCGCTGGATTGAACTCTGCAGACTACACATTCTGTCCCGCGGTTAACGAGGGGTTGGATGAGTTCGTCGGTTAACTTGCGGAGAATTTCGACGCCCGCAGGATCGTCACTGGTGACAGCCAGATGCTTCACAGTTCCAATACGCCGCCTGACGATCCGGCTGTCCCATGGTGAGTCAACATAGATGATGAATCCGCCGAGACGCCCTGAGTTGATCCAAGCGAATGCAATAGAAGATTCGTCCGCCAAACTCTCACTGATTTCATTAAGCCAATAAGCCCGGCGTCGTTGGATATCCATCTGAGGCAGATGCGCGAGGGGAACGTGAGTCAATCGCGGTAACGCTTCGCGCAGCTCGTTGATGGCCGCTAAACCCAGCCGCGCGATCATTATTGCGTCTTTAGTGTTCCCCCACTGGCAATGTTGCGAACAGCGTAAGCGGGTCGATTCATCGTCCTAAAATGCATGCGGGCAAGATATTCCCCAATGACTCCGAGGGCGAAAAGCTGTGCGCCGGAAAAGATCGCAATAATGGAGGCGAGAAAGGGGAATCCCGGCACACTGCCTTCCAGGCAGTAGCGGATAAAGACGTAAACAAAGACTGCAAACCCGAATAATGTGCAGCCAAATCCAATGAGACTGGCGAGCTGCAGGGGAGCAGTGCTGAAGCCCGTCATCATATCAAAAGCGTGGCGAACTAACTTAGTGAAAGTGTAATTCGATGAGCCCGAATGGCGCGGTTGGAAAACGACGGGTATTGCAGCGAAGCGCGTTGTCGCCCAGGTGAGGAGCACGTCGATGGAAACGAACGGTGTGTGATACTCGGCGAACGCTTCGCGCAATTGTGTACGGAAAACGCGGAACGCACTGACGTTTCGGGCAAGATCCATTCCGATGGCGCTCCCGAGCGCAACGCGGGTAATGCGGGACGCAAGGCCGCGCATCAGCCCGTGCTGTTCTTCCTTGGGCGTGCCATAGACGACGTCAAATCCCTGGTCCAGTTGTTCGAGCAGTCGCGGGATTTCTTCGGGCGGATGCTGCAGATCGTCATCCATCGTCACGATCACGTCGTATTTCGCCGTGCGAATGCCACAGAGGAGAGCGTTATGCTGGCCATAGTTGCGCATTAGATTTAATCCGTGCACCGTCGCAAAACGTGAAGATAGGTCTGAGATGACTTCCCAGCTTCGGTCCCGGCTACCGTCGTTCACGAGAATGATCTCATGCTCTGTCGCGATCCGCGGTAACACTTCGCTCAGTCGCCGGCACAGTTCAGCGATGGAAGCCTCGCCGTTGTAAACCGGCGTGACGACTGAAATGGAATGCCGTACGGGAACCTGCATGTTCAGGAAAAGCCTTCGAAGCTATGAGACAAGGCGGATTTCGTCAAAGCGACGCTGACTTGGCATTTAGCCTTGCTTCCAAGTTTGCGAGATGACCTAGTCTACTTCTTGTCCAGCTGCGTGCAGGTTTAATCAAACATGCAAACCGTTTCCGGCCCGTGCTTATTTATTGTCGCCGTCATTTTATTGGCATACGTGCCGGGCAAAGTGCTGCTAATTGCGCTTAAGCGGGTATTGACCCCGCTGGAAGACGTGACTTTGGCTTGTGTCCTGGGCTTGGTGGCGAGCGGCCTTGTTTACTGGTTAATGACGTTTGCTCACCAGGGACGTTTCTACTTCGTTTGGCCGCTGGCTGCTGCCGGCGTTTGTGTTTGGCTCTACAGCGGCAAACGCAAATCGCTTTTATTTAATTCTGTCAGCCTTGAGCCGCTTTTCCAAGGAAGCGCGATGCCGACTCGCGACAGATCCACACTTGTTTTAGCCGGAGCTCTGGTTCTCGGCATCATCGCCTTAGCATTTTCCCCCCTCTATTATACCAATTTCACATGGCAGCCGGATGGCTCTATGCGCGTCTATCCGGTACCTGATTTGCTGTTTCATATCGCGATCGCTAACGAGTTGACACACACGGTACCTCCGCAAGCGCCTCTCTTTGCGGGTCATCCGCTCTCATATCACTACGGGATGGATCTTGCGGTTGCGATGTTCGCGCAAGCGACCGGACTGAACGCCCGTGATCTTACGGTGCGTTTTGTCCCAACCTTGTTCCTCGGTCTGTCGATGCTCAGTGTTTTCTGCTTCTCAAGAAATTGGCTGCGGTCGGGATACTTCGGTGCCCTCGTCGTATTTCTCGTCTTTTTCGGCGCAGACTTTTCGTTTATTCCGGGGTTACTGCTGGGCGAAAAAGGTGACTGGTCTCTCCGTTACTTTAGCGCGCCGGCAGTTGTCACGCTCTTCTATTTCAATCCTATCCTGCCTGGGCTAGGAGTTCTTTTTGCGGGGTTATTCTGCCTTGATTGTTATATACGCGACCGCGGGCAAGTATGGCTTTTCCTTGCTGCGCTGCTTTTTGTCGCGTTGATCGAGGTCAAGATGCTGATGGCGGGGCAGCTCATGTGCAGCCTCGGATTGGCTGCGGTCGTTTATCTGATTTTCTTTTCCAACGCAGAGCTATTCAAAGTCGCCGGATATACTGCCATTGGGGCGATTCCCCTTGTTTGCTGGGTCTTGCTCAAGAACAGGAGCGGCGGACAGATCGTCACAAAATTCGAGCCGTGGCTTTATGTCTCGCACGCAATGCAGATGCTTGGATTGGACAATCGGTTGAGCGGCCCGTTTGCTTTCACGGTTGTAGCGCTGCCAATTTACCTTGTGGGTTGCCTTGGGCTCCGCGTCATTGGCCTTCCCTCGATCATCATTGCAATATTCCGTCCAAGACCGGAGGAAGCTCTCCGGTTCTTGCTCGGGATTTTCGTGGTGATCGGCGTGGTCATCGCGCTCACGTGCAGCTTTACGCCAGCAGGATGGACTTTTCGATATAACCCGATTAGCAGCACGTTTCTGGTACAGAGCGAATACATTGCATGGATTTTTGTAGTTGAAGTTTTTCAAACATTCTACCAATGGGCTATCAGGCGAGGGATGTATCCTGTACTCGCCGCAGGAGGAATAATGGTTACTGCAGCAGCGCTCGGTTTACCTGCGACGGTGCAGCACTTCCTGGTTTGGCGCGATCCGGATCACTTCTTCGGAGCTGGGAAACCTTTTGGCAGACAGCTATTAAGTTACGATCTGCAAACGTTGGCGGCCATGGATTTCCTGCAAACGGATGCGCACCCAGGTGATGTGGTGTTGACTGCGGACAATCTGCTTGCACCTGTCCTCGGATTGACCAAGTGCCGCGTGCCGGTCGGGTATTTTTCTTCAGGTTTAGTCGCACGAAGCGATTACATGCGCAGGGAGACCGCGGAAAAGAAGTTTTGGACCGACTGGCGATTGGGAAAAGCTGAGGACAGCTTATTGCACGACGCTAATGTGCGATACGTCGTCATTAACAAGCAAACAGAAGGTGTCCCTGCGACGATACAGGCCAGCTTATCAAAGGTGTTTGAAAATTCCGAGTTAACCGTCTTCAAGGTGGACCCGCTGCGCCTGAACGAAACAGTTCCCCAAAGCCCATAGTCTCGAACCATGCGCTAGGGTTGCGCCAGTATTCCTCTTTCATGGCAGGCATCGTCATCAAGCCGCGAGCGCGAATCTTGCACGGACACGACTGGGTGTTTTCCAGCGAAGTGCTCAAGGTTTTCGGAAATCCCACGGATGGCGATGTGATTTCGCTCAAAGATGGCAAAGACCATTTGATTGGCAGCGCCATTTACAATTCGAAATCGCAAATCGTAGCGCGCCGTTTCTCGCGACGAAGACAGGATATTGATCAGGATTTTTTCCGACGCCGCATCCAGCAGGCGTCTGAATACCGGGACCGGCGAAACATCGATGCAAAGCTGCGCCGCGTGGTGTGGAGCGAAAGCGACGGCCTTCCGGGCGTGATCATCGATCGTTACGGCGACAACTTCGTGCTGCAAACGCTGACGCTGGCGATGGACGCGCGAAAGGATTTGATCGTGGGTGCGATGGTCGATCTCTTTGGCGACCTCGCTATCATCGAACGAAACGATGCACCCATTCGCAAGGCGGAGGGATTGGAATTACGCAGCGGCGTTCTGCGTGGAACTCCATCACAAATCACAGTCGAAGTCGGAGGCGTGGAGCTCGAAGTCGATTTTTTGCGCGGACATAAGACCGGTTTGTATCTCGATCAAAGGCACAATTACGGAATCGTCTCGCGTTACGCTCGCGACCGGCGCGTCCTGGATTGCTTTACAAATCAGGGCGCATTTGCGTTGAGCTGTGCGCGCGCGGGCGCAACGGAAATAACCGGTGTCGAAGAAAATCCGGAGAACATCGCCGCCGCGAAACGAAACGCTGCTCGGAATGAGCTAAAGATCGAGTGGGTGCAGCAGGATGTATTTCAATTCCTGCGCGGAGCTGAAAAAGCAGGCGCACAGTATGATCTGATCATCCTCGATCCGCCCTCGTTTACGAGGACGAAGAGCGGCGTGGGCGACGCATCACGCGGCTATCGGGAACTGCACATGCGTGCATTCAAGCTGCTGTCGAAAGATGGTTTGCTGGCGACGTTCTCCTGTTCGCATCACGTGGACAACGCAGCATTTTTGCAAACAATCACGGACGCGCTTGTGGACGCGCGTCGCTCCGCGCGTCACTTACGCCGCTTCGAGCAGGCACCGGATCATCCGGTTCTGCCGACCATTCCTGAAACCGAATATTTCAGAGGTTTCCTTCTCGAGATGATGCCCGGGCGCTAATGCTTTGAAATGTCATCCTGAGCGACGCGAAGCGGAGTCGAAGGATCCAATCGCGCTACCTTTCATTTCGCTGCGGCACTCCTCGGCTTCACTCCGAACGATGCGTTAGCTTTTTCGAGAAATTTTTGCACGCCATCGATGGAAATCTCTGGAATTCTCGATTGAGCCACTTAATGTCCGCTACGAAGAACCTGAACGGCGACGCGATTGTAATGGCAGAAAACCCTCGACCGCTTGAACAAATGCTCCACCTATCCGAGGAAGAGCCGTCGGGGGAGCATCTGGATGATCAGGTGCAAAAAGCGCAGGAGCAACTCCTCCAGCTCAAGCGCCAGCAGGAGCAGATCGAGAAGCAAAAACGCGAACTGGAAGAGTTAAGCCGGCGCCAGGACGAATTGGAACACGGCCGGGGGGAGATGACTGACAAGCTGACGCGCGCGTTGGTTGTGCTCGAACGGGAAGCCTACAATGCGCAAAGCAGGCTGGAACAAATCCGCGTGGCCCGTGAAAGTTTCGCTCAACATTTGGAAGTGGTCGAAGCGATCGATCCGAGGAACTGGAATCCATCGGATTTGCACAAGGAACTGAGTCGCGCGTTAAGCACGGTGGATGACGCCCGCACGGAGTACAACGAACACCGCAGCCGGTTGCAAGCAGTCGGCGGCGGTAACGGTGAGCAGTCGTTGCCTGATGCCACCCCGGGGGCTTACGAAAACAGCGATGGACGCTCATTTTCCGAATGGTTGCAGATCGGCCTCGCGCTCTCTTTGCCGCTAATCATCTTTGGCGTCATTGCCATCGCCATTTTTGCCTGGCTGGCCAGTCGGTAATGGCGATGTTTGGGCGTTCGCGCAAACCGGCTCCGCCGCTTCGCCGCAAGCAACAAGAAATAGCACAACAGGAGGCCCATTTGCGCGAAAAGGTCGAAAGCCTGCAGCGCATCGTCACGCAATCGCGTGCGCCTGCGAAGAAGAAATCTCCAGCGCGAAAGCCGGACCGCAGTGCACCCAACGACGTTGTCGAAAAGCGATTTCACGTCTCAATCGCAATGGAAGCCCCGCAGGTGTTGAATCCTGATCGAAGGAGCAGGCGGCCTCGTGCGATGCGCAAAGAGCGTCGGCAGGGGCGGTTCGTCTTTCTGATTCTTTTAATCGCGTTAGGAGCCGCGGTCATGTTGCTCATCAGCCATTTGCACCCCTGAGCGCCTGACATGGCCGGAACTTCGGATCTCGATATCGCGTACGTTGCCAGACTGGCGCGGATCAATCTGACAGAAGACGAGGCGAAAATTTTCCAGAAACAACTCGATGACGTACTGAAGTACGTCGAAAAACTTCGCCAATTGGACGTCACTGGCATCGACGCCACCGCGCACGCGCTACCTGTTTTTAACGTGTTCCGCGAGGATGCGCCGCGCGACTGGTTCACAGCAGAAGAGGCGTTGAGTAACGCGCCTCGACAGGCAAACGGCCTTTTTATCGTCCCTAAAGTGATGGAATGACCGGGAATGATTTGCCGGCGGCGAGCGTCGCCGATCTGCAATCGCTATTGCGCCGCCGCGAAGTTTCGCCGCGCGAAGTGATCAATGCTTTGGGAGCGCGCATTGAAGCGGTCGATGGAGACATCGGCGCATATCTTTCGCTCGACATCGAATCTGCGATCAAAGAGGCGGACCACGCGAACGTCGATCTTCCTCTCGGCGGGATTCCCATTGCGATCAAAGACATCATCAACGTGCTGGGTCAGCCGTGCACGTGCGCTTCGAAAATCTTGAACGGTTATCGCGCTCCGTACGACGCCACAGTGATTCAAAAATTGCGCGCAGCGGGCGCGATTCCATTTGGCAAAACCAACCTCGACGAGTTCGCCATGGGGTCGTCCACGGAAAACTCCGCGGTGAAATCGACGCGGAATCCGTGGGACCTGTCGCGCGTGCCGGGAGGATCCAGTGGCGGATCGGCAGCAGCCGTTGCTGCAGATGAAGCCTTTGGCGCGCTTGGTTCCGACACCGGCGGTTCGATTCGGCAACCGGCTGCGCTATGCGGTGTCGTTGGGCTCAAGCCAACTTACGGGCGAGTTTCTCGCTTCGGCCTTGTGGCGTTTGCGTCCTCGCTCGATCAAATTGGACCGGTAGCAAAGACCGTCCGCGACGCTGCGCTAATCATGAACGCTATCGCAGGTCATGACCCGCAAGATTCCACATCGCTCAACGAGTCGGTGCCGGATTATGTGTCGAGCCTCGGAAATGATTTGCGCGGCGTTCGGTTAGGCGTGCCGAAGGAATACATGATCGAAGGAATCGATCCACAGGTGCGAGTTGCAATCGAAGCCGCGGTGAAACAGCTCAATTCGCTGGGAGCCGAGATTATTGAAGTCTCGTTGCCTGCCACTGAATACGCGGTCGCGGTTTATTACATTATCGCCACCGCGGAAGCTTCCGCGAACCTCGCTCGCTTCGATGGCGTGCGTTACGGATGCCGTGCTGAAAATCCTAAAGACGTTCTCGATCTTTACGGCCGCACGCGTGAGGAAGGTTTCGGACCGGAAGTGAAACGACGCATTATTCTTGGCACTTACGTTTTGAGCTCCGGTTATTACGACGCCTATTACCTGCGCGCGCAAAAAGTGCGCGAGTTGATTCGGCGGGATTTCCACAAGGTTTTTCAGAAGGTCGATGCTTTGATCTCGCCGACTTCACCCGTAGCAGCGTTCAAGTTAGGCGAACGCGTTGCCGATCCATTGCAAATGTATCTCGCCGACATTTTCACGATTGCAGCGAACCTGGCGGGCATTTGCGGAATCAGCATTCCATGCGGTTTCGCCGAGCTGGACGGACATCGTCTGCCGATCGGTTTACAGTTGTTAGGCAAGCCGCTGGACGAAGCGCGCATTTTGCAAATCGCGCACGCCTACGAGCAAAGCACAGCCTGGCACAAAGCGCGTCCGCCAATTGCCTCGAAGGCGCCGAAAGCCTAGCAAGCTCGGAACAATAGGGGAGCCGATCCGTATAAGTCGTCGAAAGCGGCGGAGCACCGCCGCACTCCAAAACGCAAGCGAGAAATTGCGGTTGGATTCACGGCCACGTTTTGGAGTACGGCACTGCCGTGCCGCTTTCCATCGCTGCGGGCTACGTTCTTGTGTAGCAGTTTGTTAAGGGCGTCGCTCCCGAATCGATTGCAGAATCTCGGTAATTGCATCGACGCGTGGCTTGGCGCCGAGATTGCCTTTGCCGTGAACACGGACGCTCACCGCGTTTGCTTCCATATCCCGTTTTCCGATTACGAACATGGTGTGCACTTTCATTTGCTCAGCGCGCTGGATTTTGCCGTTGATCTTGTCGGAGCTTTCGTCGATCTCCGCGCGGACTTGATGAGCGCGTAATTCCTTCAGAATCGATCGCGCGTAATCGAGTAATTTCGCGTCATCACCTATTGTGAGAATGCGAACCTGTTCGGGAGCCAACCAAAGCGGGAAGTTGCCGGCGTAATGCTCGATCAAGAATCCGATGAACCGTTCGTGTGTGCCAAGCGGCGCGCGATGAATACAGATCGGAATCTTGTCGGTATTGTCGCGGTCCTTATAGCGAAGATCGAAACTGCGCGGCTGAGCGAAATCGACCTGATTGGTCGCCAGCGTGAACTCGCGTCCGATTACGCTCCAGACCTGCACGTCGATTTTCGGTCCGTAAAACGCGGCCTCGTTAGGCACTTCGACGTAATCAATGCCGGAATCTTTTAAGACGTTCCGTGTCATCTCTTCGGTTTGCTTCCAAAGCTCCGGTTCATCGACAAATTTTTGCCCGAGCTTGGATGGATCGTGCGTCGAGAAACGCATCAGATATTTCTCAATGCCGAAAAGCTTGAAATAATTCAGATACATTTCGTTCACAGCGTTGAACTCGTCCTCAAACTGATCCGGGGTCATGTAGAGGTGCGCGTCGTTCATGTGCAGTAACCGTCCCCGCATCAATCCAAACAACTCGCCGCTTTTCTCGTAGCGGTAACACGTACCGTATTCCGCCAGCCGCAACGGCAGATCTCGATAGCTTCTTGGAATCGACGCGAACAGCTTGTGGTGATGCGGGCAATTCATCGCTCTTAGGTAATAACGATTCGATTTTCCACTAAGGCTCATGAACAAAGCATCAAGTCCAGCGAAGACTTCAAGTCTATCGAACTGATCCTTAAGCTCGTCGTCCAGGAGATCGGGCAGAAATTTATCTTGATCGAACTGCTCTTCTAAAAACGCTTCAAGTACGGAATCATCTTTCCCAGCCATTCCAAACTTCTGCTTCAATTTCTCTTTAAACCGTTTTGTTCGGATTTCTGTCTCCTGCCGGGCTTCCAGCCACCGGGTATCTTGATGTACGTCTTCCTTTAGTTCCATCGGTGGAAACATCGACTCGGCGTAATAGGGGAGGTGACCGCTTTTTTTGTACAGGCTTTCACGCGCGATATGCGGCGTAAGGACACGTTGATAACCTGCGGCGAATTCAGTTTCTTTCGCCAGCTTTTCCAATTCTTCGGCAATGACAGCGCCGCGAGGCAGAAACATTGGTAAACCCGGGCCCACGTCGTCGTCGAAGACGAACAGTTCCAGTTCACGACCGAGTTTGCGATGATCGCGCTTCTTCGCTTCCTCCAGCATCGCGAAGTAGTCGTCGAGTTCCTTTTTGGTTTTGAACGCCGTGCCGTAAATGCGCTGGAGTTGCGGATTGTTTTCGTCGCCCTTGTAATACGCGCTCGCGACGGTGGTCAGTTTGAATGCGCCGATGTTTCCCGTGCGCATCACATGCGGTCCGGCGCAGAGATCAATGAAATCGCCATTGCGGTAGAGCGAGATTCTTTCGTCGGCAGGAATGTTTTCGATGATGTCGAGCTTGAATTTGCTGGGTTCAGGGCGTTCGCCTAGCGCGGCGAGCCGGCCTTGCTTTCCAAGCGCGAGCGCTTCGTCACGCGAAACTTCCACCCGCTCGAATGTGTGGTTCGCTTTGATTTCGTTTTTCATCTCGGCCTCGATCTTTTCGAAATCATCCGGTGAGATGCGGTGAGGAAGATCCACATCGTAATAAAAACCGTTCTCCACGGGCGGGCCTGCAGCGAACTGTGCTTCCGGCCAGATTTTGAGAATGGCGGTGGCCAATACGTGCGACGCCGAGTGGCGGAGGCGCTCCAAATCCGTCATTTGCTCGCGTTGTTCTAAAGTTTTACGTTCGTCAGCCATCGATTAAGAGATTCCTCCCAGCCTTCGCATAAAGCTGCGGCGGGGCAAGCGACTTCCCGCCTTCGCGGTGCTACGGCGTGGCAGGCGCTCGGAATGACAACCGGAATTAACCACGAAGCACACGAAGGAAAGGAATTTGCTCCAGAGAACGGCGCAACCGTCTGTCACACAATTGTAACTTGGCAGTGGTCGCGCTTCTCTCTATAGCTGCGAGTCGGAGCTGACACCTATGAATCCTGCGGAGCTGTTTCGACAAGAAAGTAACACCGTGCAGCTTGCGCCGGGCGATTTCCTGTTCAGGGAAGGCGAGAAAGGCGAGCAAATGTACGTCTTATTGGAAGGTGAAATCGACATTTTCCTTGGTGATTTTGTGCTAGAGACTGCCGGGCCAGGCGCGCTCCTCGGCGAGATGGCGTTGATTGATGACAGTCCGCGCACAGCCAACGCTGTGGCGAAGACTCCCGCGCGCCTGGCGCAAATCGACCGGCGCCGGTTTCACTTTCTCGTTCAGCAGACGCCGCATTTTGCGACGCATGTGATGAAAATTCTAGCTAATCGCCTGCGTCACATGAACGCCGTGACCGCAGTGCGATAGCGAGTCTGAAAGGAGACGCAGCGCTCCTTTCGCCGCCGCACGTGCGGCGTTATCTTTGGGGAAATGCGAATTGTCGCGCGGTATCTGCTTTTCGCCGCGATCGCTACGACGGGCTGCCGCCAACAAACTCCGCCCCCCAGCGATTTTGGAGCGCAGCGCCAACGGATGGTGGAGCAACAGTTGAAATCGCGCGGTATCAAGGACGAACGCGTGCTCGCAGCCATGGCCAAGGTACCGCGCGAGAAGTTTATCCCAGCGGATGCGCGAGCCGACGCGTACGGAGATGGGCCGCTGCCCATCGGTTACGATCAGACCGTTTCCCAGCCGTACATCGTGGCGTTTATGACGGAACAGCTGGGACCGAAACCGAGCGACCGCGTGTTAGAAATCGGGAGCGGTTCGGGTTATCAGGCGGCGATTTTAGCCGAGCTCGTGACGAACGTTTACACGATCGACATCGTCGAACCGCTGGCGAAGAGTGCGCAAGCGACGCTTCAACGCTTGGGCTACAAGAACGTGCATATCAAGGTCGGCGACGGTTACAAAGGCTGGCCCGAAGAGGCGCCGTTCGATGCAATCATCGTGACCTGCGCGCCGGAGAACGTGCCGCAACCGCTTGTCGATCAACTGCAAGATGGCGGGCGCATGGTCATTCCCGTCGGCGAACGATTCGCCCAGCAACTTTATCTGCTCGAAAAGAAAAACGGGCAGCTAAAAGAAAGCGCCACGCTGCCGGTTCGCTTTGTGCCAATGCTGCGCGAAAAGAAAAGGCAATGAAACTGTAGTCGCTTCGCTGTGCGAAGCGCGGGATTAACGGGTGTCTGGATTTGAAACGCCGCCCACAGGGCGGCGGCTACAGCTATTTGATCCCGGCTAGCTTTTTGAGGTCAATGCGTTTGATCCACTCTTGCAATTCGCCCGGCTCCTGGTTTTGCAACTCTATCTGGACGAAATAACGATTGGCAACCATCACCCACAGAGCAGCGTGTTTTGTGTCTTTCTCAAAAGTTTCGAAGCCCGGATTGCCATCGCTACTCACCGATTTGGCGTAACCTTCGCTGGTGTCGCTGTTGCTCTTCCACGCTTCGGTCGTAGCGCTGACGTAATCAGGATTCGCGACAGAATCGAGGATGCTAATTGCGGTGCTCAGCGCCTTTTCTCCTTCGCCCTTGCGATAATCGCGATGCACGTTCGTGATTTTGAATCCGCCCACATCTTCGGTCGAGCCCTCGGGCTTATCGGCAGTCCAACCCGACGGAGGCTCCGGCAGAATCGGCAGTAACTTTTGATAATCGATAGCGTCCGGCACGAGGAGCGGCTCATTTTGTGCGCGCGCCGCACCGAACCCAAGTGCCACAACGAGCGCCAGCGAAAAAAGTCCGGCGCGCGCCGAAGAACAAACACGAGCTGTTGATTTCATGTGAGCGCTTCCTGCGCGAGTAATGTACCCGATTGACTTTATCTCACCTGTCAAGACGCTTGCGGGATGGGCATATCCGAGCGTGTCCACTGTAGCCGCTTTCCTGTGAAAAGCGCTGCTTTGATAAGGCCGGCGGACGTCGCCCGCAGGGCGACGGCTACAGATGCAGCGCCAAAGATCGTATTTTTAATCTGCATTGTCGCGGTAGCGTCGCGGCTGGTTTTCATTAACCAGCCTTACATCGATCACTGGAGCTGGCGGCAAAGCGACGTCGCGGCGATCGCGCGGAATTTTCTGCAAAACGGATTTCGTTTCGGCTATCCGCAAATTGATTGGGCAGGCAACGCGCCCGGTTATGTCGGAACGGAATTTCCAATTTTACCCTTCATGGCGGCGGTTTGCTACAAGTTTGCGGGTGTACACGAATGGATCGGGCGAATTCAGGCGGTCATTTTGTTCGCGGTTTCGCTGCCATTTTTCTTCTTGCT
>DASXHS010000035.1:0-9183 GCA_036488345.1 Candidatus Udaeobacter sp. | reverse complement strand
TGAGTACCTCTACGACATGCTGGATGGAAAAATGGAAGGCATGTTTTTGATGGGCCAAAACCCAGCCGTCGGCGCGCCCAATTCACGGCTGCAACGAAAAGCACTTTCAAAGCTGAAATGGCTCGTCGTCCGTGAGTTGGTTGAGATTGAATCCGCGAACTTCTGGCGCGAATCGCCTGAGGTTGAGCGTGGCGAGCTAAAGCCCGAGGACATTGAGACGGAAGTTTTCTTTTTTCCAGCTGCCGGGCACGCGGAAAAAGCAGGCGCATTCACAAATACACAGCGACTTTTACAATGGCGCAAGAAAGCTGTGGACCCGCCAGATGACGCGCGCTCGGATGCATGGTTCATGCATCAACTGGCTTTGCGTCTAATTGCAAAAGCGAACGCATCAAACGAGCCGCTCGATGAGCCGCTGCGCGCGCTCGATTGGTGGTATCCGGAGGATGAACTCGGCGATCCGCAAATGGAAGCTGTGCTCGCTGAGATTAACGGCTGGTACACGGATCCTGGTGTTAAAATTGCCGAATCCGGTGAGAAGCATGGGGTTGTGTTCGGCCATGACAGAGAGGGCAATCCTCATTACGGGTCGCAGGTGAACGGTTTCGCAGATCTAAAAGCCGACGGATCCACCGCATGCGGCGCTTGGATTTACTCGGGCGTCTTTCGTCGCGATGGCGTGAACCGGGCGAACTCGCGCAAATCCAGAGATTACCTCGGTCATGGTTGGGGCTTCGCGTGGCCGAGCGATCGCCGAATCATTTATAATCGCGCCAGCGCGCGGCCGGACGGCCGTCCTTGGAGCGAACGAAAGAAATTAGTTTGGTGGGACTCGGAAAAATGGACCGGCATCGATGTTGCGGGATTTGTACAAGGAAAAGCGCCGGACTATGAACCGGATTTAGGCGCAGAAGGCCTTGACGCAATCCCGGGGGATGCGCCTTTCATCATGCACGAGGACGGCCTGGGTTGGATTTACGTACCCAAAGGTTTAAAGGACGGCCCATTCCCAACTCATTACGAGCCGCTGGAGTCGCCGGTCTCGAATGAGCTTTATTCTCACGACACCAATCCCGCTGAACAATGGTTTGCGCGCCAGGAGAATCGCTTCGCTCCGCCGGGTGACCCACGATTTCCTTACGTATTAACGACCTACCGCTTGACGGAACACCACACGGCCGGTGGCATGTCGCGTTTTCTGAGTCATCTCGCGGAATTGCAGCCGGAGATGTTCGCTGAGATTTCGCCGGAGCTAGCGATAGAACTCAAGATCGACAACGGCGATTACATTTGCGTGATTACTTTGCGCGGCGCAATCGAAGCACGCGCACTTGTTAGTCGCCGGATTAGGCCATTGGCGCTCAATGAGAGAACAGTGCACCAGATTGCGTTGCCTTATCATTACGGCACAGCTGGCTTGGTGCAGGGCGGGGCTGCGAATGATCTTCTATCGATTTCCGGCGAGCCGAACGTCACAATCATGGAAGCCAAGGCGCTTACCTGTAACATCGTGCCTGGACGTCTGCCGCGTGGACCAGCGTTCGCTGAATTTCTTAACAAATATGCACCGCAAACTGGGCCAACGATCTTGCATCCAGAAGAGCGCTCTTTCCGAAAAGGACAAAGCGGCGGGGGCCACGCAATCGAAGGAAAAGAATGAGAATGCAAGCAATGGTAGGGCGCGACCGCCGGGAGCGCCGGAATTCTGAAACACGCGTTGCGGACGGCTCGGCGATCCGTCACTACCGAGTGCCATGATCGGCGAAGGCACAAAAAGCACGAATCAGCGCAGCCATACTTACGTGCGTGACAACGTCGAGGTTGGCTTCTTCACCGATCCGACTGTGTGCATTGGATGCAAAGCCTGCGAAGTCGCCTGCAAAGAATGGAACCATGTTCCCGACGACGGGTTTGTTTGGTCGGGAAATTCTTATGACAATACCGGCCATCTTGGCGCGTCCACCTGGCGTCACGTGATGTTTGTCGAGCAAGACCAGCAAAAAGGGGGACAGATTGTCGGCTCACACTCGTTAGGGAATGGCGATCGGGATGACCCGTTTCGCTGGATTTTCCTCTCGGATGTTTGCAAGCACTGCGAGGAAGCTGGTGTCTCGAAGCTTGTCCCACGGGCGCAATCGTTCGCACCGAAGTCGGCTCGGTGCTCGTGCAGAATGACGTCTGCAACGGTTGCGGGTATTGCGTTGTCTCGTGTCCTTTTGGCGTGATCGACCGCCGACCGAAGCCGCTGGCCGACGCCGGCGGCGCATTCAAATGCACCTTCTGCTACGACCGACAAAAGAGCGGCCTCACACCGGCGTGCGCAAAAGTCTGTCCTACTGAATCAATCGTGTTCGGGCGGCTCGATGATTTGCGCGCACGCGCGAAGCAACGTGTGCACCAACTGCGAGAACACGGGTACGACGACGCGCAACTTTACGACCCCACCGAGACGTCTGTGCGCGGCATTCATGCCTTTTTCCTGATTCTCGGCAATCCCGAAGCATACGGCCTTCCGCCAAAGCCGCAGATTCCGACAATTTATTTGAAGGCCTCGTGGACAGCCGCATTTGCCACTGCCATCAGTGCAATCGTTGCCACTCTCTGCGCATTCGCCTTCTTATGAGCGGACGGTCGACAACTCTGGGGAGCGCACGCATTCTGCGTGCTGGTGAAGGCATTTTGCCTTCACGAACTTCCATGCAGCGATCGAGCACCAATGGTGCGTCGAATAAATGCCGCTGTGGTCCAAGTTCGTCGCCGCAGAATGCGGCGACCAGCATGCTACAAGCGTGCGCTCCCCAACTTTTATGAACGAATCGCGTCTGGACAAGTTGCGCGATGACGCGTGGCAACAAGGCGTAGTTACCGGCCGCGGTGTGGACGTCGCGGGCGGCCCCATCCCGCGCAAGCCGGGTTACTATGGTCAGCCAGTTGTTAGGCCGCCGGTGTGGACATGGGAGATTCCGGTCTACTTCTTCGTCGGCGGCCTTGGCGGAATGTCAGCGGTGATCGCGCTTGGCGCGCTGTTGTTTCACCACTTTGATGTCGCGCGCACGGCGATGTGGGTCGCGGCGTTTGCATCGATACTGTCGCCAGTTCTGCTGATTCTCGATCTGGGCCGGCCGCGTCTGTTCATCAACATGCTGCGAGTATTCAAACCACAATCGGCCATGTCGATCGGCGTATGGATAGTGACGGGTTTCGGAATGTGTGTTGTTCCAGGTTTGATCGCGCTGGAGCTTCAAGCATTCCACTTATTTGCTGGCGCAATTGATCAAATTCTCGGCGTCGCCGCAGGAATTTTGGTTTTTGGTTCGGCGACGTTCGGAGTTTTGTTAGCGACGTATACAGGGGTGCTCATCGGCGCGACGGCCATACCAGCCTGGTTCTTGCATCACAAGCTGCTGCCGATTCATTTCGGAACGGCGGGATTAGGATCCGCTGCTGCGCTCCTGGAATTGCTCGGTCACCGAATCGCGCCGCTTAGCGCGATCGGTTTATTCGCGGCCGCGGTCGAAACAGTCCTCTTAATTTGGCTGAGCATCGATAGGCATGGCGTCGCCGATCGGGCCATCCACGAGCATCGTTCCGGGTGGCTCATTCGGATCGGGGGGATCTTAACCGGACCGTTCCCCGCTTGTGCTCCGATTCTTTGGCGCGATCCCGTTGGCGGCGATTTCGTTTCTACTGGGCGCACTCGTTAGCCGGTTCGGTTGGATTGCGGTGGGAAAAGTTTCGGGCAGGGATCCGGAATCTGTTTTTACCTCGCAGAAGGTGTAGCACAGGCATCTTGCCTGTGGGGCAAGCAGGCGTCGCGCCTGCTACAACAATCCGACAGGCGAGACGCCCGTCGGCCCCACAGGCAAGATGGCTGTGCTACGGAAAAATCGCGCGGTCGATATGCGTATAAATGTTGAAGGACGGCGGCCGCAAAAACCCTATAAGCGTCTGATTGCTGTCACGCGCGAGCTCGACCGCAAGACTGGAAGGCGCTGACACAGCGGCCACGATCGGAATTCGGGCGGCGAGTGCCTTTTGTATGATTTCAAACGACGCGCGGCCGCTGACTAAAAGAAGATGTCTCTCCAATGGTAGCAGCTCGTCGAGAAACGCGCGTCCGACTGCCTTATCGACTGCGTTGTGCCGGCCGATATCCTCGCGCGCAATTTTCAATTTGCCATCCACGCCGAAAATTCCGGCGGCATGAATGCCGCCTGTGCGAGCGAAATCACTTTGCGCGTTGCGCAATGTCTCGGGAAGCGACAGCAGCGTTTCAATATCAATCCGGATATCGGTCGATCGTACGGCAGGGAAATTTTGCCGGATCGCGTCAATGCTTTTTTTACCGCACAGACCACAACTACTGGAGATCGTTCCGAAACGTTTCGTCGAATTCAGTTTCAATTTTACGCCCGCTACAAGCTCCACGTCGACTCTAGTGTCGCCGCTCACTGAAATGCTCACGATCTGATCGCGACTGTGCACAATTCCCTCCGAAAGTAAGAACCCCGCGGCGAGTTCTTCATCGTGACCTGGCGTGCGCATCGTAGTCGCAATTGGCTTGCGTCCGATGCGGATTTCCAGCGGCTCCTCGATCGTCAGCTCGTCGGGCAAGTACTCGAGTTCACCGTCGCGTTTTCGCCGGATGATCTTTTGTGATCCGATGCCGGTTTCTTTCATGTGAATTGAAACGCCTCAATGGTAGCATGCCTGCGATGGAAATTTGTCACCTGTTCATTTCTCGGAGACACAATTTTGTTGGCCATCACGGACGCGAACCGGACACGCATCCGATGATTGAAACGCCCGAAATAGAATGCGTTGCAGGGCGTGGCATTCGCGGTGATCGGTATTTCGACTTCAAGGACGATTACAAGGGTCAGATCACTTTCTTTTCGCTGGAAGTTTTCGATGAACTTCGCAGCGCGATGCAACTCCAGGCCTGCTCGCCTTCTCTGGCACGGCGCAACGTGATCACACGGGGCGTTGATCTGAACGAATGGGTTGGACAGGAGTTCGAAGTGCAAGGCGTCCATTTTCACGGAATCGAAGAGTGCCGGCCATGTTATTGGATGGACGGCGCATTTGCACCGGGTGCCCAGGAATTTTTGAAGGGCCGCGGCGGTCTCCGGGCAAAAATTCTAACGGATGGGAATTTGCGTTCGATGAAATTGTTATCCCGAGCGAAGTCGACGAGCCCGGCAGAGTTAGTTTGAGGTGATGCTGCAGGATGGGAAGCCTGGCCTCGCGGACTCCGTCCGCTGCGTTACAGCCTCGACTCCGCTTCGCTCCGCTCAGAAGGACCTTAGTGCGGTGCTGCTTGCAGGCGGCGAATCGCGGCGCATGGGCACGGACAAAGCGACATTTTCTTTTCGCGGAAAACCGCTCTGGCAAATTCAACTCGAAACTCTGCGCAGCCTGCGACCGGCAGAAATCTTTCTTTCGGCAAGAACGGATCCATCATGGCGGCCGAACGACGTGCAGTTCATCGCGGACATCCTGCCATCATGCGGACCGCTCAGCGGGATTGCCGCTTCGTTGGTGAAGATTCACACCGCTCATCTTCTTGCGCTGGCGATCGACATGCCCTTCATGACCGAAAATTATCTTCACTCGATTTGTGACGCGATCGAGCCCAGCCGTGGCGTTATCGCGAAGATCGACAATCGTGCCGAGCCACTGGCGGCCGTATATCCGCGCGAAGCAGAGATTGATTTTCGCACTGCGCTCGCAGGAACCGATTTTTCATTGCAAAACGTCGTTCATCACTTGGTAACGACCGGAAAACTGCTGGAGATATCTGTGACGGAACAGGAGAGGCGACTTTTCCGAAATGTGAATAACGCGTCCGACGTGGACGCTGCGATAGCTGGCGATTGAGTTCGGGTGTTAGCACAAAAATCTTTGGAAAATGCAAACTGCACTTGAAAATCAATTACATCTGTCCGATATGTTCGCCGCGATTTGGGCTCTCATGAAATCGTCGATGTTCCGCAACGCTGCTTTGCTGTTTTTGATTCCGGCGTGCGCCTTTTCAGCCACGAACGTAGTGAATCTTTCTCACTACGACATGATGCGTCCCGATTTTGCCACAATGAAACAGCAAGGCATCGTCGGTGTAATTCACGAAGCGACATATCCGCCGTTAGTTCGCGACCCAAAATATTTGGATCGCCAAATGGGGGCGCTACAGGCGGGACTCCTCTGGGGAGCATATCATTACGCTAACGGAAGTGATCCAATTCGGCAGGCTGATCATTTTCTAAGTGTCGTATCCAGTTCGTGGGCGCAAGCCAGTCCTGCGGTGCGACCGAGCACAGGTGTCCTGCTCGTGCTCGATTTCGAAAAGAATGGTCATTATCCCGGCGGATCGATGCGCCCTGACCAGGCAGTCGCGTTTGTCGAACGCATTCGCTCACGCACCGGTGTATATCCCGGCATTTATTCGGGCGAATACCATCTCGCGCAGGTTTTGAATAGCGCGCGGATAACTCCTGCTCAGAAACAAACGCTCACCAATTGCTGGCTCTGGGTTGCAAACTACTCGAAAGAGCCGCGTGCAACCGCGCCGTGGAATTACTGGGCTATGTGGCAATACTGCGGGGACGGTAAATGCAAACTACCGCGTTCTGCTTACCCCATAGGTATCGCCAATATTAGAAAAGCAGAACTCAACGTCTTTCGAGGCAGCCGGAGCGACCTGGCAGACTTCTGGCAGCGACGCGCTTGGAACCCTTCGGGAGGAGCGCCTCGCCCGGAATCAAAACTGACGGCCGAGTTGTAATAAACGCGTAGTCGTCGCGGGAACCAGCCGCGGGTCATTTCTCAATGCCGCGCTGCGTCGTGAGATAAACCGCGAAGCTGCCGAGCCAATGTCCGCCTTCGTAATGTTCGCCGGTCACCGCTGCAAGCCCGGCGCGCCGATGCGCTTCTACTGCGCTCGTTAGCGCTGGGCGGCGGGGGTCATCTGCAGGAAGGGAAGAGAGAATACCTTCAAGCATCCAAGCTTGACTCAAGTTTAATCCGTCGAGATGCGCCAGCTTTGGATCACTCGGATCCGGTGAAATCGCCACCGGCAACCAATCCGCCGTCGCTGTTCTCGGAATTTGAGGGAGGAATTGGCTGAGCCATTTCGTGAAATCAGCTTGCGTCAAGACCCGACGCATTACGTCGGCTTCGGCGAGGCAGGGCGAAAGAAAATCTTCACCCGAAGGCTCATAAGCGAGAGGACAATTCTTATCCGATAGATAAAATTTCCGCGCTGAATCAGCCGCCAGTTTAGCGAGGCCTCCGTCATTTTTGATCCGCGCACAATCGAGAGTCACTCCAAGCGCAAACGCGGTTTGATTGTGCTCACCGATGCGTATTGGGTGCGAGAGTTTCGGCAGCCACGTGGTCAAGCGCTCGACCGCTGCATCCTCAAGCGGCTTCAGGTTTGCCAACATTTCTCGCGCCTGCGGATCGTCCCATTCGCGCAGTTCGGCGCAGAGTTGCAACAGCCACGCCAATCCGTACGGCCGTTCGAAACTCGCGCGGCCATCTCCACGTAGATAGGCCGCTTCGCCCTTCAGATTTGCGGCGGTGAGGCTCTCCTTCAAAGCGTCGCGCGCGGCTTTTGCGAATGACGCGTCTGGAAACGTGCGCAATAGCCGCACCAGCAGCCAATGTCCGTGCACTGACGAGTGCCAATCGTAACAGCCACAAAACGCGGGGGTCAGTTTGCATGGCGCCGCGACATCTGCCTCGCTATTCAGAACGTGACTGATCTTATTCGGATATTCCTTATGCACGCACTGCAGTGCCAGTTTTGCGAACCGCTCGGCAGCATGAGCATCAAATGCTCCAGCGGAGGGACTCGCCTCTGGACTTTTCTGATGAGCAGCGTTTTCAGCCGCAACGCAGAGCAGGGGCGCTGCCACAATCGCGCAAGCTAATTTCTGCAAAAGTGACAGGTGAAATTTGAAGACCACAGCGGCCACAATCACGCCACCGATTGGCTTCGTAAAGATCGTTGAGCGGATTTCCACCGGATCGCTCGACCGTTGTATTGGCGTAGCGCAACCGCTAGACTGGCGCGCATTAACCAAGTCGCACAAATGAATTCGCTCGATTATTACAAGATCGAAGAACTTCTGACCGATGAGGAGCGTGCTGCGCGCGATCGCGCAATACAGTTTGTGCAGAAAGAAGTTTTATCAGAGGTCGTCCCTTGCCATCGCGCCGCCAAATTTCCGGACCATTTGATTCCGCGCATGGGCGCACTCCGCTTTTACGCCCCATACCTTAAGGAGCACGGATGCGCAGGCGTAAGCTACACAGCATATGGCCTGATCATGCAAGAGCTGGAACGCGCCGACTCCGGCGTCCGTTCGCTGGCGTCGGTGCAGGGCGCGCTCGCAATTCAGGCGATCCATTCATTCGGTTCGCCAGAACAACAGGCGCGATGGTTGCCCGGATTGGTGTCGGGCGAGCGGGTAGGTTGCTTTGCTTTGACGGAACATGGACACGGCTCGGATCCGGGCGGGATGGAAACCCGCGCCAAACGCGACGGCGATCATTACATCTTGAACGGCAGCAAATGCTGGATCGGCAATGCCTCTATCGCGGACGTCAAAGTTGTTTGGGCGAAGGATGACGACGGCCATGTTGGCGGATTCGTGGTTGAGAAGGACGTGCCCGGATTTCGCGCGCGTGATATCGAAGGGAAGTTCAGCTTGCGCATGTCGCGCACATCGGAGTGCTGGTTCGACGATTGCCGGATTCCAGCGGAGAACCGCCTGCCGAACGCTCGTGGGCTCAGTGCGCCGTTATCATGTTTATCCTACGCGCGTGTGGGCATCGCATGGGGCGTCATTGGCGCGGCAATTGATTGCTACGAAACAGCGCTGGCTTACGCCAAGACGCGCGAACAATTTAGCCGCCCGATTGCCAGCTTCCAACTTGTGCAACAGAAGCTTGTCAGGATGGCGCAGGAAATCACCAAGGCGCAGTTATTAGCACTCCGTCTTACCCGTATGATGGAAGCAGGCTCGTCGCGTCCGGCGCAGATCTCGATGGCGAAACGCAACAATGTTTGGATGGCGCTGGAATGTGCGCGCAAGGCACGGGACATTCTGGGCGCTGCAGGCATCACCGATCAGTATTCGGTGATTCGACACGCAATGAATCTGGAGAGCGTGTTCA
>DASXHS010000001.1:0-3534 GCA_036488345.1 Candidatus Udaeobacter sp. | reverse complement strand
CAGGTTTTGGAGCGCTACTGTTTGTGCTTGGCGCGATGTGGTACGCGGCGTCGAGTCAAAACAGTGCCGCGATTTACCTGCTCTTGTTTTTGTTGGTTTCGGTTTTCCTGGTCTCGATTCCGAATACTCTGACCAATCTTGCTGGCGTCACCCTGAGGGTCGAATCCGCCAAGCCAACATTTGTCGGCGACGAGGTGTGCCTGCCTGTTGAGATCATGAACAGCTCCCGTGCGACACGTTATGGAATCGAAGTGGTCTTGCCCGACAGAGACAAAACGCGTGAACGCGTCGACTGCATTCCGCGCCAAACCGCGGCGCGTCTGACTCTTCGTTTTCCCGCGCATCACCGAGGCGAACATAAAATAGCAAATTTAGACCTAACGAGTTGTTACCCGCTCGGGTTTGTGCGTGCGTCGAAGAGGTGGCCGTCCGATCAAACCTACTTCGTCTATCCCAGGCCGGCAGGAAATTCTCAGCTACCAACGAACCACTCACAATTCGTCGATAACTGGGTCCAGGAAGGAATGGGGCATGGCGACGATTTTGCGGGACTCCGCGACTACGTGCCCGGAGAATCCCAACGTCATATTGATTGGAAAGCTGTGGCGCGTGGGCGACCGCTGATGACAAAAGAGTTTGCTGCCGAAACCAAAGGCGCGGTGAGTCTCGATTTTTTCGAGCTCCACTTTGCGGATGTAGAAGAAAAGCTGTCACAGCTCACGCTATGGGTGATTGAGGCTGAACGTGCGCGGCAGCTTTATGGTCTTCGTCTTCCGGGTCTTGAAATTTCTCCAGCGCTTGGGCAGATGCACTTTCACTCCTGCCTGCGCGCTTTGAGTCTGTTTGAGGTAGGGTCGGCGCGCCCCGCCGACCGGACGCCGCAGCGCGGCGTCCCTACCAGTAGCGAGCGTGAGCATGAGTAAGAGTAGCAATCCGATCAAGAGGGACACAAGGATTCCACGGCGACCGCTGCTTTGGATGGCGGCAGCATTGCTCTTCACACTACCTCCGTTCTTCGACTCTCTCGCCATTTGGGTTCCATGGCTTTTTCTTGTCTCGCTTGCACTGAAATTTTGGATGGAACCCAGGGGTTACCGGCTCCGGTCTGTCGTTTTGAAACTAATGCTCGTCGCAACGGCGGTTACGACAGCTATTGTGACCTACGGTTCTGTTAGAGGCGTCGAGGCAGGCATATCACTCCTTGTGGTTCTCGCGTCTCTGAAAATTCTCGAAGCGCACACGGCACGTGAGTTTCGAGTCATGGTACTAATCGGATGGATGCTTTGTTTATGCGGATTTTTCCTCTCACAAGACTTCACGACAGCGCTTTGTCTGCTGATCGCCTGTGCCTTGCTCACTGTCGCACTGATCCAGTTTCATCGCGGAGTGGCACCGGGCGCGATCTGGCCTCCGGTTGTTACGACGTGCAAACTCCTCCTTCAGGCCGCGCCGCTTGTCATCCTTTTCTTTCTCCTGTTCCCGCGAATTAACACTGGATTCCGGTTTGAACTACGTCCTTTCCATTCGGCAAATACCGGCTTTTCCGATCGACTTTCTCCCGGAAGCATCGCAGCTCTTGCCAATTCTTCAGAGATCGCGTTTCGCGCGGAGTTTCCTGGAAGCAGCACTCGACCATCTGGTCCGATGTACTGGCGCGGGGTTGTCATGTGGCGTTGCAACGGCATGGAATGGCGAGCTCCGTACGAGCCGCAGCCGAAGACACCATCTACCACGCCAAGCATCGCGGGCAGCCGCAGCCTCGCTGTTCAATCTCTAAACGCGAGGGAAGTCCAGCAGCGGATCACGTTAGCGCCGCACGGGGCGCGCTGGATGTTTGCGCTCGATCACCCGATTAAAAATGTTCGTGGTGCAATGCTCGCGCGGGGCGATTATCTCTGGAGCTTTCAGCCGATTCGAAAATCTCGCCAATACGAGGTGGTGTCATCAGAATTCAGCGGCAGCGAGATCACAGCGAAGGAACGATCTGACGCGCTCGAGGTGCCGGCATCTATTACTCCGGCAGTGCGCGACCTTGCATACTCCTGGACGGTGCACAATCGTGACGCGCGTGGCGTTATAAGCAGCGCCCTTCAGTTCTTTCGGACGCAAGGGTTCAGCTATTCGTTGACGCCGGGCGAATATCATGACCTGGAGGAATTTCTTTTCCGTGGTCGCGTTGGGTTTTGCGAACATTATGCTACGAGTTTCGCTACTCTGATGCGGTTGGCAGGAATCCCTGCGCGCGTTGTTGTCGGCTATCTCGGAGGTGAGTACAACGATCTCGGCCACTTTTTTCTGGTGCGGCAAGCGGACGCGCACGCGTGGTGCGAGGTTTGGCTTCCCGAAAACGGATGGACTCGAGTGGATCCAACTGCCGCGGTTGCGCCGGGAAGAGCGAGTCTCGATCTAACCACGTATTTAGAGACGCGTAGCGCTTCCGGGCAAATGGGGTCTGGCCGACATGCTTTGATAACGCGGTTGCTGCGGTCTGGTGTTGTTACGAACGTTCGGTTCGTTTGGGAAACACTGAGTTATGAGTGGGACACTCGCCTTGTTGCGTTCGACGCCGACGTACAGGACGTGTTACTAACGTCCATGGGGATCGGCAGCCGCGGTCCGTTCTTTCTCATCATAGAAATTCTCCTCGTCGCGATCGCGCTGCTCGCGATTTATTTCGCGTGGATGCAACTGCGGACGCGCTCGCGCGTGGACCGGGTAAGGGCGTTGTACGAATATTTTTGCCGAAAGACTGCCCGCCTCGGTGTGCCGCGAAATCCGTGTGAAGGTCCGTTAGATTTTGCGCAGCGAGCGGCCCGTTCTCTGCCTAACGAATCTAACCGAATCCGGCAAATCGCCGACACGTACATCCTGCTTCGATATGCGCCACAACCTGCGCCGGGAATGCTAGACAGATTTGCAAAAGAAGTGAATGCCTTTGGCGCCCGCACCCGACGCTGACAACGTGACGATCAACCGCAGTACCGAAGGTCGCGGCTAGAGATATTTCTGCGGGATTTCGTGGTCGGCGCTCTCGTGCTGCCAGTAGACCGACAAGATCCACCAGCGCTTGCCGTCATTGAAAAGCTGAAAACTGTTAATGCCGCGCATGAACGGTGCGGGATCGCCTAGATCGTGACGCGATTCGTAAGTGCTCCAAACGTGAGCGATCCGGCCAAACTGTTCGGTGCGCCGCGTGATTTCTGTTTCGTAAAAGCCTTGCTGAAGAAGTGGCTCCGCTCGCGCGATATACTTTTCGACATCCAACATTTGCGGCTCAAGATCGACATCGTTTCTTCCCGGGACGCTCGCAGTAGGCATTATTCGCGCGCCGGGGTAAAACAGCGACCGCTCGCGATTCCAGTCGCGCTTTTGTCCGGCAGGCCCGGAGATCACGTCATACGCCGCAGCGATGATTGCGTCGATCGACTTCACGTCGCGCGGATCAGCTGCTTGAGAGGTTGAGCTTTCAGCCATTGGAATCCTTTCGAAAGAGTTCAAGCACCCTCATCGCGGAATTATGTCCGGGAATGCCAC
>DASXHS010000216.1:0-7006 GCA_036488345.1 Candidatus Udaeobacter sp. | reverse complement strand
TCCCGGATGTTTCCAGGAAACCGATGCTGTAGCAGACGCTCGCGTGCGCTTTCATCGAAACCGCCAACCTGTTTGCGATAACGCTCTGCGTGTTGACGAAGAAAGCTGTTCGCCAGCGGCATGATGTCCTCACGCCGATCGCGCAACGGCGGCAACTCGATCTGAATTGTGTTAAGCCGAAACAGTAGATCCTGTCGAAAACGACCGGCTGCGATCTCATTCTCCAGATTTGCGTTTGTAGCGGAGATGATTCGTACGTTGGCGTGAAGTGTTTTTGACGAACCGACGCGCTCGAAATCGCCGGTCTCGATAACCCGCAAAAGTTTTGCCTGTTGAGCAAGCGGGATATTCGCGATCTCATCCATGAACAGCGTGCTCTCATCCGCGAGCTCGAAGCGTCCTGCCCGATCCGTCTTTGCATCAGTAAACGCGCCCTTGACGTGTCCGAAAAGTTCACTCTCAAATAATGTCTCCGACAGGCCGCCCATGTTGACTGTAATCATGGTTCGGGTGGCGCGCGGCGAAAGGGCGTGAATCGCCTGGGCAATCAAACTTTTTCCCGTGCCGTTTTCTCCAGTGATCAGCACATTTGCATCCGACGGCGCGACGCGAGAAATCATTTCAACGACAGGCCGCATTGTGGGGGATTGCGCGATCAAATCTGGCATGGGGCCGCGCAGCATTTCATTTTCCGCTTCGAGTTTCCGCTCCCGACGAAGCGCGGCAGCGAGCTCGATCTGGGTCTTGACGATCGTTAGCAATCGCTGGTTGTCCCAAGGCTTGGTTACGAAATCGCGCGCGCCGCGTTTCATTGCTTCGACGGCGAGTTCAATGGTAGCCCAGGCCGTCATCACCACGATCGGCAGCGTCGAATCAATTTCCTGAATTTTCGAAATCGCCGACAAGCCCTCCTGGCCCGACGTGGTGTCGCGCCTGTAATTCAGGTCCATCACCAACAGCGCGTACTCCTTCTTTTCTAGCGCATGAAAGATGCCGGCAAGCGAGGTGACTCCTTCGGTCTGGTAACCTTCGCTCTTTAGCAAAATGCGCAGTGCTTCAAGCACGTCGCGCTGGTCGTCTGCTATTAGGATTTTTGTCACGGGCAACCTATTCTTCCCGCAGGAGTTTGGATGGATCGATGGCCAGCGCTCGCAGCGCTGGAATGGCGGAGGCGGCTATGCCGAGAAGAGCCATCGTTAGCACCGCGCCGACCACGACCACGGGATCTCGCGGATTCGCCTGATACACGATGTGCTCGAGTAACCGGCTGGCGAAGATGCCTAACAGCAGTCCGGCCAACGATCCGACCCCAAGCAGAACGACTGGCCGCCCGACCGCAGCGCTCATCACGTGCTTCGCGCGCGCGCCCAAGGCCACGCGGATACCGAGTTCCTTCATTCGGCGGCTCACGTTGTAGGCGGCCATGCCGAAGATGCCAGTCACCGCCAGCATCGCCGCCAGAAGACCCATGACGCCCAGTGCTGCTGTCGATGCTCGTGCGGGGAATAGCGCGTTCACGTCGTCCAGCACATCGTGCCAGCTCTGCACCTTGATCAGCGCGTTCGGCTCGAGGCCGCTCAGCGTGCGCTCTAGCGCTGGCGCCATCTCGTTGAGCGCGCGCGGCGATCGTACCACGAAGACCAGCCCGCGTTGTTCGTTTTGTGTCAAAGGCAGATAGATCACCGGCTGTGGCGGCTCTTGCATGTTGTTATACTTACCGTCCTCCACCACACCCACCACTTGTCTTAAGTGACTCAGTAAAATAAAGCGTTGTCCAATCGCGGGATTTTCGCCCCACATCTTCCGCGCGAAGGTCTCGTTCACAATCGCGACATACGGCGTCGTTTTGGTGTTATGCCATGAGACATCCCTCCCACTTAGTAGCCTGGTGCCCGCAGCCTCAAGGTAACCCGGCGACATCGTATACACGTATGGCGCTAGCACAGAATTGTTCAGATTGAACTCTGTCGTTCCTGGCGGGAAAATCGGAACGCCGCGCAGCCCGCCGGTAAACGGTACGCGGTTCACCGCACCCGCTGTCGTCACGCCTGGAATTCTCTGTACCGCCTCGAGCATCGCTTTCTGTTTCTCAAGCAGCGCGTCACCTCGCTGTTCCATCTCACTCAAATCTATGTCGGCGAGCATTGCTCCCTGCGGTTGAAAACCCAGCGGAGCTTGCAACATGCGAACCATGCCGCGGACGGCGACCAGCGACGCCGTCACGAGCAACGTGCAGATCGCAATTTGTGCGCCGAGCAACAGGTCCCGCAGAGTAAATCGGCGTAGCGGCGTTGAATCTACCGGTCCACTCTTCATCGCCTGCAACGGACTGCTCTGCGACACCTGCCGCGCCGGAATCATCCCAAACAGCAGTGCGCTTACCAAGGTCAAGATCAGAGCTGCCAGGCAGACACGCGTATCCGCGCTGACTGCCACATGGCCGTAGGGCGATGCCCATTGGTTCAGGACACGCAGCAGCAGACCCGCGATCACCAAGCCCGCCGCTCCCCCTAGCATCGACAACAACATCGCCTCAGTAAGTAGTTGCCTAACGAGTCGCCACCAGCTCGCTCCCAAAGCGATGCGAAGCGCCAGTTCCCGGCTGCGATCCGCCGCGCGCGCCGCAAACAGGCTGGCCAGATTAGCGCACGCCGCCGCCAGCACCAGCAGAGCGAGTCCGGTCACGCTCCAAAGAAATCCGCGGATAACGTCACCGGTGTCTGCAAACAATCCTGGACGGACCAGCCGCAACGGCGTTCCCGTGTCTGTGTTCGGATGCTCCTTTGCCAACTGGGTCGCGATTGCACTCAGATTTTCCGCAGCCTGCTCGGTCGTCACGCCTTGCTTCAGCCGGCCAAGCACTGCCAGGGGTCGGCCCGTCCGGTCCTCCAGGTAATCCCGCTCGAAGTAGTTCAAAACGGGTATCCAGTAGTCGGGCCAGACAAATCGGTCCGTGCCGTGAAAGCGCGCTGGGGCGACACCAATCACCGTGAAGGGATCTTTGCCGAGCGTCACCCTTGTGCCGAGTACGCGCGGATCAGCGTTGAACACGCTTCGCCAAAGACTATCGCTCAACACGATGTAAGGCGCTGAATTCGGGCCATGCTCGTCCTCCGCATGGATTAATCGTCCCACCTGCGGCTGCACTCCCAGTAGATCGAAATAGTTGCCGGTGACTGCATGGCCGTCGACACTCCTCATGACGTTACCCCAACGCAGTCTCGCCTGACAAAATCCGTAGAAACCCGCGATATCGCTGAAGGTGGTGTTTCGCTGCCGAATCTCTTCGAACGCAGGATAGGACGTAGTAAGCTCCTTAAAGCTCGTCCACGGCTTGAGGCGAAGCTGGTAGAGATTCTGCGGGTCGCTTACATCCAACGGGCGCAGCAACACTGAATCGACTACTCCGAAGACGACGACATTCGCTCCGATGCCGAGCATTAGAGTGACCAACGCGACAAACGTAAACGCTGGTGTTTTCCAAAGCACCCGCAGCGCATAGCGAACATCCATTAGCAGGTCCTTCATTAATTCCGTGGGTTGGCGTGGTTCACGTACGGCAGGATGACGGTTCGAACACGTCACGTTGATTGTCTACGATAAGAATTCTCGTCACGAATTATTTCTCACCTGCGTGTTTAGGAAGTGTCAATTGCTTTGCAATGGTCGTGCCAACAACTGGATGCTCATCAATTCCCCTCCAACACCAGGTGTGCGTTTGTTCGAAAGATTCGTTTCTATTTCCGCTTGTGGGATTCTTGTGTCCCGGCCTTGGGACGCACTCTCGAACCTCCACGGCGCAGCAGAGCTCGCTTGAAACACAGCGTGCGTGCCTGAGCGAATACGCAGATTTACTTTGCTGGCGATCCGGAAAGTGGGGGCCAGCCGATTGGCCGCAGATCCACAGCATTCGAAGATCGTTTCGGTTTGCGTTGCCGCAGTTGGTCGAGTGCGAGATAGACGACCGGAGTCGTGTAAAGCGTCAGGATCTGTGAAACGATGAGGCCTCCCACGATGGCCACACCCAGCGGCTTGCGCAGTTCACTCCCTATACCCATTCCGATGGCAAGCGGCAACGCACCGAACATCGCGGCCATCGTTGTCATCATGATCGGTCGGAACCTAACGAGACACGCCTGGTAAATCGATTCTTCGGGACTGAGTCCTTCGTGGCGCTCAGCCTCGAGCGCAAAATCGACCATCATGATCGCGTTCTTTTTCACAATGCCGATGAGCAGGATAATTCCGATGACCGAGACGAGATCCAGCTCATTGCCGGTTACCAGTATGGCTAAGAGAGCACCGAGGCCAGCGGATGGTATAGTAGAAAGAATCGTGAGTGGGTGGATCAGGCTCTCGTAAAGCATTCCCAGGATAATGTAAACGGCCAGGAGCGCCGTGAGAAACAACCACGGCATCGTCGACCACGAGGCTTGAGCGACCTGCGCGGTGCCGGCGAAACTTCCGCGAATGGTTGATGGCATTCCGAGATCACGTTTCGCCCGCTCGACGATTTGTGTTGCCTCGCTTAACGAAACGCCTTGCGCGGTGTTAAAGGAGATTGTCACGGATGGAAACTGGCCCTGGTGATTGACTGAGAGCGGCGTGTTGTCCAACTGAAAATGTGCGATCGTGCTCAACGGCACCTGGCTTCCGGAATTTGATTTAACGTAGATTTTGTCGAGCGAGCCCGGATCGAGCTGGAACTTCGGATCGACCTCGAGAATGACGTGATATTGATTCTGCTGCGTGTAAATGATCGAGACCTGCCGCTGACCGAATGCGCTGTAGAGCGTGCTGTCGACTGCTTGCGGTTGTATACCGAGGCGGGCGGCCGCGTCGCGATCGATTACCACGGTTTCCTGCAAGCCCCGAAATTGCTGATCGCTCGTGGCGTCCTTGATCTGCGGATATTCGCGAAGCTTGTTAACGAGCTTCGGCGCCCACGAGTTGAGCTCATCAATGTTTTGGTCGGATAACGCATATTGGTATTGCGCCTTCGACGATCTTCCGCCCACGCGAATGTCTTGATTTGCTGTGAGAAAAAGTTGCGCGCCGGGAATCTTCGAAAGCTTTCCCCTCAGACGCGCGATAACTGCGCCCGCGTCATCTTTGCGTTCTCCTTTGCCCGAACCTTTCGGTTTCAAACTGATGAACATGCGGCCGTTATTCAACGCAGAGCCGTTCCCGCCGCCGAAGAATGAGCCGACGGCCTGGATCGCGGGATCGGCCATGACAGTTTGCACGACCTGCTCTTGCTTTTCTTTCATCGCCTCAAAAGAAATGTCCTGCGCGGCCTCGGTCGTGCCCATCATTTGTCCCGTGTCCTGTTGCGGGAAAAATCCCTTCGGCACAATGAAGTAAAGGTAAACGGTCGCGATGATCACCAGCCCGGTAACAATGAGCATGGTGTATTCGTGTTTGAGGACCCACTTCAAGCCGCGTTCGTAAAAATCCTGCATTGCGTTGAAACCGCGCTCGCTCAATCGATCGAACATGCCGCGCTGCCGATGTCGCTCCTCGCTTTTCAAAAATCGGGCGCAGAGCATGGGCGTGAGCGTTAAAGAAACGACGCCGGAAACGAGAATCGCTGCGCTCAACGTCACCGCGAATTCGTGAAACAACCGCCCGATTAAACCGCTCATGAAAAGCAGCGGAATGAAAACCGCGACCAGCGAGAGACTAATCGAAATGACGGTGAAACCAATCTGACGCGCACCTTTCAACGCGGCTTGAAGCGGTGGCTCGCCTTTCTCAATGAAGCGCACGATGTTTTCGATTACGACAATCGCATCATCGACAACGAATCCGGTCGAAACCGTCAACGCCATGAGCGAGAGGTTGTCGAGGCTGTAACTGCAGAGCCACATCACGCCGAAGGTGCCCGCGAAGGCGAGCGGCATCGTGATACCGGAGATGAACGTCGGCCAGAACCGGCGCAGGAAGAGAAACATCACCATCACGACGAGCGCCATAGTGATGACGAGCGTCAACTGCACATCGCGCACAGACGAGCGGATTGTGATTGTGCGGTCGCTCATTACATCAAGATGCACACTCGGTGGCAGCCAGGTGCGGAGTTGTGGAAGGATCGCGTGAATCTGGTCGGTCGTCCGGACAACGTTCGCCTCCGGCTGCTTGAAAATGACTAACAAGACAGCGCGTTTGTTGTTGAACAAGCCGGCCTGGTCGCGATTTGCCTGTGCATCGATTGCCGTGCCGACATCGCGTAAGGGCACGGCCGCGCCATTGTGGTGCGCGACGATGATCGGCTGATATTGGTCGGCCTGCGTTAGTTGATCGTTGCTCGCGATGACGAAGCTCTGCTCCGGACCATCAAAAGAACCCTTTGGCGACAGGACATTCGCTTGCGAAAGCGTCGTGCGAATGTCTTCCATGCTCAGGCCCATCGAGGCGAGCGCGACCGGATTTATCTGAACGCGCACGGCGGAGTTCGCGCCGCCGCCGATGGTTACCTGGCTGACGCCATCTACCTGGCTGATGCGCTGGCCGATGATTTGATCGGCGAGATTGTAAACTTGCGACAAGGGCAAAGCGTCCGACGTCATCGCAAGCACCATAATCGGCGCATCGGATGGATTGACTTTGCGATACGAGGGTGGCTGCGGCAGTCCGGTGGGCAATTCTCCAGAAGCCGCATTGATCGCGCTCTGCACGTCGCGCGCCGCGCCGTTGATGTCCCGATTCAGATCGAATTGGATCGTTATGGACGAACCGCCTAACGAACTAACGGAAGTGATTTCAGATACGCCGGCGATTTGCGCAAAGCGGCGTTCGAGCGGCGCGGCGAGCGATGACGCCGCGGTCTGCGGATCGACGCCCGGTTCCTGCGCGTTGACCGAAATGGTGGGGAAATCCACTTTCGGCAACGGCGCCACCGGCAAAAAATAATAAGCCACGCCGCCCAGCAACAATATTCCCGCTGCCAAAAGGGATGTGCCGACTGGTCGACGAATGAATGGCTCGGAAATGTTCATGACTAAGG
>DASXHS010000186.1:0-56822 GCA_036488345.1 Candidatus Udaeobacter sp. | reverse complement strand
CGCCATCCTCAACTCCTACTCCTACAGCTACGGCCAGACCAACGCCTACGGTTAGACCAATCGTAACTCCAAGGCAACGTCCTACTCCACCGCCACGCCCATGATAGAGAGCTGCCTTGGCGATTCTGTGGTTTCGTTGTTTACGCCGAAACGAACTTTCCTGGCTCTTTGCGCCTGGCGTGATTCGAGTACGTAAGAGAAGTCCGCGATGGCGAGGACGCCATCGCCAACACGCGGGCCGCGTGTGCTCCCCAGAATATCGCGTTTGAAACCTCAGGGTAATGCTCTGCTTAAATCGCTAGCGATGGCTTTGGATTACTACGGTATATCCAGTCGCGCGGACCGTTGCGTGAATTTATTTCGCGCAATATCACATCTACGAGAGCGCGATTCGGCGACAGTTCGCACACAGGATCCGTGTTGGCAGCGCTACCGGTGAGCAACGCAGCCTGACAACGGCAACCGCCGAAATCGATTTCTCTCTGCGGACAGCTTTGGCACGGTTCGGGCATCCATTCCGTTCCACGGAATCGGTTAAAGCTTTCAGATTCTCGCCAAATCCAATCGAGATTGCGTGCTCGGACATTTTCGAAACGCAAATCGGGAATGGCTGATGACGCAGTCGGGCAGGGGAGTACATCGCCGATGGGATTCACCGTGAGATATCGTTGCCCCCAGCCGTTGAGACAAGGTTTCGGACGCGTCTCATAATAATCGGGTAGCACATAAAAAATGTCGATCTTGCTTGCGAGCCGTGCCTTGGCTGCGGTCGCGATGTCTCGTGCGCGGTCCACTTGTTCGCGGGTCGGGAGCAACGCGGCACGATTGCGAAACGCCCAACCGTAGAACTGAACATTCGCCAGTTCCATTCGCTCGGCACCGAGCGCTTCCGCGAGGGCAATCATTTGCGGCAGTCGATCGATGTTACGCCTGTGAATCACAAAATTGAGACTAAGTGGAATTCGAGTTGCGCGAATTTTCGCAGCGACGTCGAGCTTACGCTCATGCGCACGGGCGCCGGCGATTTCGTCAGCAAGATTTGATTCATCCGACTGAAAACTTAGTTGGATCGAATCTAATCCGGCATCGCGCAATGCACGCAGGCGATCGTCATCCAGGCCAATGCCGCTAGTGATGAGGTTCGTGTAAAGCTTTGCCTCACGCGCCGCGCGAATCAGTTCCGCGAGATCGGGCCGGGCAAGCGGTTCGCCTCCCGAAAAACCGATTTGCAGAACGCCAAGCGCGGCGGCTTCATTGATGACCCGTTTCCATTCTTGCGTCGTGAGCTCGCCATTGTTGTAGCCGCCGCCCTGTGGGCGGCGTGGCGCTTCGCACAGCGAAGCGGCTACAGGGTTTGAACAATACGGGCAATGCAGCGGACAACGATACGTGATCTCTGCGAGCAATGCGTATGGACGGGGCACTGTCATTTGAATTCGATTAGGTTGCGTCGCTGCAAATCCAAGAGCGTATGGCGTACGTCCGCGGCGATCGCCTCAGAGTCCGCCTCGTATTCTTCGGCCAACTCGCAGATAATCTCGCCCAGTGTTCGTCCGCCGCAGCGGGAAAGAATGTCGTGCGCAGTTTCGTTTAGTTCGACAATACCTTCGGGATAAAGCAGCACGCTTTTACCCGTGGTCGAATCGATTTGTAGCCGGACGCCTTTCGTTAGGCTTGGCCGAGCCAAATCGGAAAGTGTTGTGGCACCCATGTCTAACAAGGAGCGTCAGTCTCCCGACCGCAGAAATTCCTCGCACGGCGGACGAGAGACCGTCCCTCCTTGAAGTAGCCGTGGTGAATTGCGTCGAGCATGGACCAGAGGACGTCGCATTTGAACTCGAGCGCGCGCACGGCTTCCCGCTGAAGCTCGGGCGTGTTGCAATATTCCAAGGTAATCGCGAGCGCCTCGTTAGAATCGCGCCGCGCCTGCGTGACGCGGCGTCGAAAATAATCAAGTCCGCGAGCATCAATCCACCCGTAGAATTTTTCGAAGGCGGCAAGCCGAGCAGTCATCAGATCGGGCGCAAAAAGCTCGGTCAGCGACGACGCGATGGCGATCGGCCATGGCCGACTGCGCGCGAAATTCACGTAAGCATCAACCGCGAATCGAACCCCAGGCAATAGATGGCGATTATCCAGTAGCTCGTCACGGGGTATCCGGCACGCTTCACCGAGTCGCAGCCAGGCTTCGATCCCGCCTTCGTTTCCTGTAGCGTGCGCTGTCCCCAGCGCATGGGGCGCTCCGCCTTCTCCGCTGAGGACTGCCGACTCTACGATGCCGGATGCTACGCCGTCGTGGTCGAGAATGCGATGAATCCAGGCCCGTCGCACTTCGCGCACGGGGCAATTGGCGAGAATCGCGGCGTCTTTAATCGGAATGTTTCGCTGATAATAGAACCGGTTCGCGACCCAACCACTCAGCGCGTCCGGCGAAAGCTGTCCTTCGTTCATCGCGACATGGAACGGATGCTTATCGTGATAAGCGCGCCCGCCGATCGCTCGCAATTTTTCAAGGAACGTTTCCCGATCCCAGAGCTCCGTAGTCATAAAACCATTTCTATACAGAGCATAATGTCATTCTGATCCCGCAGTCGCGGGAGAAGAATCTCGGATTAATTTCGAACCGTGCTCCACCGGAAGCAGGCCAGAGATGTTTCGCTTCGCTCAACATGACAGCGCTATTTACAAAACGATTTCTAGTCCATCGTGCGCGACTTCGATGCCAGCCTGCTTGAGTTCTGCACGTTCCGGAGAGTCAGGCATTAGGATGGGGTTGGTGTTGTTGATGTGGGTGTAAATCTTTCGGTGCGCCGGCGATTGGCGCAACACATCAAAGCTGCCGTCGTTGATCGGCAAATGATTCATCTGGCGCGCGCTGCGAGCGCCGGGCCGTACCCGACCGAGCTCTCCGTCGCTCCAGAACGTCCCGTCAAACATGACAAGATCAGATGTATGAACTGCGTCTCGCAGTTGCTCAGTGAAACTGCCGACACTCGGTGCGAACAGAGCAATTCGGCCGGATGTGTCGTCGCGGAATAGAAATGCGACGCCGGCGGGCAATTCAATCGCTCGAAATGCCATGCCGGAGTCCAGAGATTGGAATTCCGGAGTCACGGTGCGCCATTCGATTCCGCAGAACCGCGCGAGAGCGCGGTCAAGCCATGCAAGCGCAGTTCGTGTTTCATCTGTCGCGTGAACCACCAGCGGCTTATCCTGTTGGCGCAGGAGCAACAGGCCCAGGGCGTGATCGATATCTGCGTTGGTCAGAAAAACACCTGCGATCGGAGTGTTGCGTGATGAATTGTTGCGGCGAGGCTGCAATCTCGTCGCGCTTTCGATTTGTCGGGATAGATCAGGCGATGCGTTTATTAACCACCAGTTCTGAAATTCCTCCGAGCCCGCGCCGATCGCGATGCTCGATTGCGTCTGAGGATCAATTTTTCCCGCGCGCGCTGCGACGCAGTTTACACAGGCGCAGTTCCATTGCGGCAGGCCGCCGCCGGCCGCGCTGCCGAGGATTTGGATCCGAATCAACCGACCTTATGATCTAATTTCCCGCCCGATCAGACCGCGCCGGCGTAACAGGTGCATTCAAAAAAGATTGGCACCGTTTTGAGCGTCGGTTTAATCCACCTTTTTTTCGTTCTCATGAGTCGCTCAGTTCCATTAAATGATATGCCAAATGGGTCAACTTATTTTTTGATGAGCGAAGCGCTTCGACGAAATGCGAAGCATGAGGCCAGGCTTTCGAACATCTCTGGCTAGTCGGTTTTGCCGCCACGCCACAAATGTTGAACTGAGATTCTTCGCTTCGCTCAGGATGACAGGGCACGTTGTGGTTGTTTCCACCGCTTGCGCGACAAACCTTCGCGTGGCATAAGACCACGCTTACCCGGTTTTCAAACTGATCCCAGCACACGACGTTTATGCCAACAGCGCCACCTCCCTCTCGCGATGTCGCACTGGAAACGCGCTTTTTTTGGGAGCGTTTCAAAAACCCAATTATCGCCACCGTGCTCGTTGTTCTAGTCGCAGCCACTGCGTTCACCGGTTATCGGTTTTATGCTGATCGCCGTGCGGCCGCCGCATCGTCCGCATTGGCGAGCGCGAATAGCGCGCAAGAGTACCAGCAGGTAATCGCTGCTTACCCCAATACGCCTGCTGGCGCCGACGCGTACATTTTGCTCGCTGAAGCGCAGCGGAAGGAAACGAAATTCACTGAGGCAAACAAAACGCTCGAAACATTTATTTCTAAATATCCCAAGCATGAGCTTGTGAGCACGGCGAAGATGGCGACGGCGGCTAATCTTGATTCGATGGGCAAAACGGATGAAGCCCTTGCGATGTATCAACAGATCGCGTCGGCTTATCCCAATAGTTACACTGCGCCTCTCGCCCTGCTTTCGCAGGTGTACATTCTAAAGGCGAAAAATCGGAACGACGACGCGCTGCGCATCTGCGAAACCGTCCTCACCCAATACCGGACGAGTTTTTGGGCCGGCGAGGCGATGCAGCAACTGCGCTTGCTGAAGCCGGTTACGAAGACGCCGCCGCCGCCGGCGGCCATGCCAAATATCCCGCCAATGTTGGCTCCTGCTGCGCCGGCGCCGCAACCTCCGCCCGCGCCGGCGCCGAAGAAGCCATAAGGTAGGGCGCGACCGCCGAGAACGCACTGTGACGGCTGCGATCCGTCCCTAGCATTTACTGGTAGCGATGGGACTTATTCTAGCGCTTGGAGAACTGGAAGCGCTTCCGCGCGCCGGGTTGCCCGGATTTCTTTCGCTCTTTCATGCGCGGATCGCGCCGCAGTAAGCCCTCGGCTTTGAGTGGACCTCGCAAATTTGCGTCGACTTGAAGAAGTGCTCGCGCGATCGCGAGTTGTGCCGCACCGGCCTGGCCCATAATACCGCCGCCGTTGGCGCGAATGAACACATCGTAGGTGTTAACTGCCTTCGCATTCTGCAGAGGCTGCAATACCACATTCTGCAACGGCACAGTCGGGAAATAATCTTCGAAGGTCCGGCCGTTGATATCGATTTTTCCGCTCCCCGACATCATGCGAACGCGAGCGACTGATGTCTTGCGGCGACCTGTGGCAATGAATTCCTCAGTTTGTGGCATAGATCACGACCTCTACAATTTGACAGCTTCGGGCTGTTGCGCGGCATGCGGATGCGCATCGCCACGATATACCTTCAGCTTCCGATAAACACTCCGACCGAGCCGATTGTGCGGAATCATTCCGCGGACGGCGCGTTCGACCAGCAATTCAGGATGACGAGCGCGGCGCGACCGGGCGCTCTCGGTTTTGTGTCCGCCGACGTAACCGGAAAAGCTCATATAACTTTTCTGTTCTTCCTTTTTTCCGGTGAGTCGCACCTTTTCCGCGTTGATCACAATGACGAAATCGCCTGTGTCCACGTGTGGGGTAAAAACAGTTTTTTCTTTGCCCCGCAGCAGATTAGCTGCTTTCACAGCTATTCTTCCGAGCACCTGGTCGCTGGCGTCGATCAGCCACCATTTGCGTGGGACTTCGCTGGCTTTGGCAGAAAACGTTTTCATCGCTGGAAAAAGGGCACGAAAACTACGGGAGCGGTAGGGACCTGTCAACCTGAGTGTGACCGATTTACGTCGATAATTGCTTCTTCCTTGCGCAAGCCATCCCCCGTAAAAACACCTCTTGGCGACTGACACAGCCGCCCTACAATGTAGGGCGTTTCTGTGAAACGCCAATTTTACAATGGCAACTTCACAAAATCCAAAGACTGCGATATCGCCGCGACGCGACGAAGATTTTCCGGAGTGGTACCAGCAGGTGGTTCGCGCCGCCGAATTGGCTGAGCCTTCGGACGTCCGCGGTTGCATGGTCATTCGTCCGTGGGGCTACGGCATCTGGGAAAACATGCAACGGCAGCTCGACGCGCTAATTCGCGCCACCGGTCATCGCAACGCCTATTTTCCCTTGTTCATTCCGTTGAGTTATTTCGCCAGGGAAGCTGAGCACGTCGAAGGCTTCGCCAAGGAATGTGCCGTGGTTACGCATTACCGGCTCAAGCTGGATAAGGAAGCTGGGTTGGTGCCGGATCCCGAATCAAAATTAACCGAACCGCTGATTGTTCGGCCGACGAGCGAGACGATCATCGGCGCGAGCTACGCGAAATGGGTGCAATCGTATCGCGATTTGCCCATCCTGATCAACCAGTGGTGCAACATCGTGCGCTGGGAAATGCGGACGCGATTGTTCCTGCGCACAACGGAATTTCTGTGGCAGGAAGGCCACACCGTCCACGAAACGGAAGCCGAAGCGCGAGAAGAAACCAGGCGGATGCTGGGCGTCTACGAAACCTTTGTGCGAGAACGCTGCGCGATTCCTGTATTCTCGGGTTTAAAATCGGACAGCGAGAAATTCCCTGGCGCGGTGGAAACTATGGCGCTCGAAGCAATGGTGCAGGACCGCAAAGCCATCCAAGCCGGCACATCGCATTTTCTCGGGCAGAATTTTGCCCGTGCGAGCGGAATTCAGTTCCAAACGCGTGAAGGCAAACAGGAATTCGGCTGGACCACGAGCTGGGGCATGACAACCCGCATGGTGGGCACAGTCGTGATGGCACATGGCGACGACGATGGCGTTATTTTGCCGCCGCGCATCGCCCCGACGCACGTCGTTATTCTGCCAATCACCCCCAAGGAAGACACGCGCACCAACGTTTTGGAAACCTGCGACAGACTCGCCGCGGAGTTGCGTGCGAAAAAATTTCTCGATGACGTTGCGATTGAGGTTGAAGTGGATCGGCGCGATCTCGGCGGCGGAGTTAAGAATTGGGATTGGATTAAAAAAGGCGTGCCGCTACGAGTCGAAATCGGGCCGCGTGATCTCGAAAAAAATTCGGTCACAGTGAGCCGGCGCGATCAGCCGGGGAAGAACAAGGAGTCGATGCTGATGGACGAATTTACTGCGCGCGCTCCGGAAATCCTCGCTTCGATTCAGGACTCACTCTATGCGCGTGCGAAGGAATTCGGTGACGCGAACACACACGAGATAAATTCGAAGAAAGATTTCTACGACTTCTTTACCGCGAAGAACCCTTCGAAACCCGAAATCCACGGCGGCTTTGCGCTCGCACACTGGAACGGCTCGCGCGAAGTCGAGGAACAGATCAAGAACGATCTGAAAGTCACGATCCGTGTCATTCCGCTCGATGATTCTTCAGAGCCGGGCGAATGCATCTTTACAGGTGAACCGAGCACGCGTCGAGTTGTGTGGGCGAAATCCTACTAGCCCTAAGGAGCGCAGAGACTCGAAGGGCCGAGTTGACGGCGAGGCGGCGACTGGTTTATTTCCGCCCGCCGATGCAGTTAAGACTCTACAGCCGCGAGTGGTGTTCCTGGTGTATTGATGCGAAGGATTTTCTCAGCGAGAAAGGCTATTGCTTCCAGGAGATCGACGTTGGCAAAGATCGGCAGGCGTACGAGGAGATGAAGCAGCTTTCTGCTCAAACGTACGTGCCCACGTTCGTGGCGGGCGATAAAGTTTTGGCGAATTTTGACACCAATCAGCTACAAAAATTTCTGAATGAGCATCAGATCAATCCGTAGAGACACTGTTCCGTGATGCTTTTCGGTCTCCTTCTTACGCTCGGCGTAGCCGTACTCAGCGTAGGTCTACGCACCTTCCACAACTCATATACGCAAAAGGCCGGGGCGCTGGGGATCCTTGCCGCCACCTTTCTTGGATTTTATTTTGCTACTAACAATTGGGTCTGGGGCTTGGTTGCGGCTTTAGCCTGGCTGTTCCTACCTTGGCTGGAAATTCTTACCCGGATCCGTGCGTTACGACTTCCGAAAGAAAAACAGCTTCGACCGAAAAGTCCGCCATCGTCAGACACGTTCCCAGCGCTTAGCGAAATCACGCGCGAGATCGAAGAAGAACGGTTCGTTTACGTGAGTGATGCCGGGTGGGATTGGGAAGATTACCGGCAGTTTTTCCGATTGTTTTACAGAGAAGAAGATGGTGCCCAGGCCGCGGTCTGCCTGAATGAGCAGCGTGATTTTTCATTCTATTACCTGCGCATTTCATCGCGCACCAAGGACGGGACGGTTTGGACAACGTGGAATTATCCGTTGTCCTATGGGTTGAAACTCTCTCCGGCGTTCCGGATCAATCGGCAGCGACCGGATCGATCTTTCTGGCAGCTTGATCAAAGTCATCGCGAATTTTTGCGGCGAAACAAAGTTGATCCTGCGGAGGTCGAACCGCTCGATGAAGAGCAGATCCAGGCTGATATCGAAAAAGATCTGCGCGACCAAATCGCGCACAACATTCACAAAGGCGTTCTTAAGCAAACCGCGGCAGGCGACGTGAAATATTCCTGGCGCGGGATGATTTACCTTTGGTGCCAGTTCCTGGTCGATCTCGTGCGGCTATAGTTCTGAGCACCAGCGCGGCAAGTCGAAGGTAGGGGGCGTCACTCCGTGCGCGCCGTTGTCGCCGATATCGTGGCGTGCAGAGGACTGCCCGCCCTATCAAAAGCAGATGCGGAATGTTCATTTGAACTTGCTTGATCCCATGCTTTGAAGGATGGTCCCTGCATGCTTACCGACAGGCAAAAGAGCGTGCTGGATTTTATTCAGCGCGAGCAACGGGAAAAAGGCATTACGCCAAGCACGCGCGAAATCCAGAGTCATTTCAGGTTCGCCAGCCAAACATCGGTAATGCAATACATCGTAGCCCTGGAGCGGAAAGGTTTTCTCAACCGGCACGCGCGCAAAGCTCGAGCATTGATTACGCCGGCTATGAAGGTTCGGATTACCGATATTCCAATTTATGGTCAGATTCCCGCTGGAATGTCAGCATTGACTGAGCAGAGCATCGAAGGACACGTGTCGCTGGACATGCGCTCGGCAAATGTGTTGAAGAATCGAGGCACGTTCGCGCTACGGGTGCGCGGCGACTCAATGATCGGGGCCCATATTGTTGATGGCGATATTGTGATTTTGGAAGACACGAAAGAAGTGCACGACGGCGATATCGTTGCGGCGTTGATCGACGGTGAAACGTCGTTGAAGCGTTATGTAATGGAGCGCGGCCGCCCATATCTGAAGGCGGAAAACCCGCGTTATCCGGACTTGGTGCCGGCTCGCGAGCTTAGGATCCAAGGCGTGATGGTGTCACTGATCCGCAAACAAGAGCGACGGAAAAGGCATTGAAGAGGCTGGTCATTCCGAGCGAAGTCGAGGAAGCCCGCAGCAATCCGAAAACGTAGCGCAACGGGATCCTTCGACTCCGCTTCGCTGCGCTCAGGATGACGAGTTTCTATTAAGTTCACTTGAACATAGTCTGAGACGGGCCATGTTGATCTCTCATGGCTGCGAGCGCCAAAATTATCGATCTACGCAACCTGTTGGCGGAGCGTTTTCCTCATCCTTCGTACACGACAGCGAGGCGCTTAATCACCGGCTTACCTTTTCTCGAGGAACCGATTAGCGGCGGATTGCCGCGTAGCGCGATCACCGAATTGATCAGCCCGGGAACGAGCGCGGGAAGCGCATCGCTTATTCATGCGCTCGTCCATTGCGCATATCGCGATAATTATTTTTTGGCGCTGATTGATGGATGCGATTCGTTCGACGCTTGCGGGTTGGATAATGCATGGCTGCAACACCTGCTTTGGATCCGGTGCAACAAAGCATCTGAAGCCGTCAAAGCGACTGATCTGCTTTTGCGGGACGGTAATTTTCCGCTGGTGATTGTCGATCTGGTGCTGAACGCACCGGAGGAATTGCGTAAAATTCCGCAAACGAATTGGTATCGCTTGCAACGGTTGGTCGAGGTGCTGCCCACGGCATGTCTGGTTCTCACGCGATATGAAATGGTCAGTAGCGCGCAACTGAAACTGGTCCTCGAAAATTTGTGGAACATTCAAACTTTTGAAACCGACGACGCGCTTTCACGACTCCGAATTGTTGTGAAACGATCGCATGGTAGGGACATCGCGCTGCGATGTCCGGACGGCGCAGCGCGCCGTCCCTACCTCCTAGGAGCCCAATGATGTTCGCCACGATTTATTTGCCGAATTTCTATTTGCAGGCAGCCACGCGGCATCAGCCGGAACTCTGCGAAAAACCCGTAGCATTGATCGAAGAACACGAACGAAAACCGGTCGTCATTCAACTGAACGAAGCCGCTGAAAACGCCGGTATTCGAAAAGGAATGACGCCGAGCCAGGCGTTGGCGCGGTCATTGCAGGTGGTCATCAAAGTTCATGCACCCGCCCAGGAAAAATCGATACAGGAAATTTTGCTTCACTACGCGTTTACTCTCAGTCCTTTTGTGGAAAACACTGCGCCCGGTGTTTGCACCGTTCAGTTTACGGACTGCCGCGATTTGAATGAGAAAGTACATCGCGTTATCGAGCAATTAGCCGAGTGCGAAATTCGCGCTCAAGCCGCGATCGCTCCGACGTCAGATAGCAGCTTCCTGGCAGCACATCTTGCTCAGTCCGTGTTGCAGATCGAGAACGCAAAAGAATTTCTCGCACCACTGCCGATAGAAACTCTCGCCATTGCTGCGACATAGATTGACCGCCAGGCTCAGCGGTCTTTTTTATTTTCCCCGGTTTCTTCTGTTCGCTTTACGACGAACGATTTTACCCGGGCATACTCTTTCTCCGCTCCGCTGGCAAAATCGCGTGGCCCGTAATCGAACAGCACCACGAAACAAAAAGTCAGCACCAGGAAGAGGACCAACCAAAAAAGGCCGCGCAGAAGCGCCATATCAAAACGTAACGGTTACGTTAGTGCTATCAACACTGCGAAACCTAACGGGAGTTGCAAGCTGTGAGGCGCGAGGATATATGAAATCCCTCGCGCGAAAACGGGTAGGTACCGAAGTGGCCAAACGGGGCAGACTGTAAATCTGCTGGCTTTACGCCTTCGCTGGTTCGAATCCAGCCCTGCCCACATTTGCCCAATTAAGCGCAAATCCGCTGAGATAGCGGATTCTCCATTATCTGTCCGAAGGCAACGCCAGTTGGCTAGTAGCCGCCGCCTCTTCGCTGGCCGCCACCGCCGCCGTCACGCCGGCCACCACCGTATCCGCCACCGCCGTAACGTCCACCACCACCGCCGCCGCCACCCGGCGGCCGCTGCTCGCGCGGACGCGCCTCATTCACAGTCATCGGCCGCCCATCCATCGTGTGGCCGTTGAATTTCGAGATGGCATTCTGCGCTTCCTCATCCGAACTCATAGTCACAAAGGCGAACCCACGTGATTTGCCAGTGAATCTGTCCTGCATGAGAGTCACTTCCTGCACAGCTCCAGCTTGCGCAAAGATCTCCTGCAGTTCGTTCTCCGTCGTGTTGAAGGGGAGATTGCCTACGTATAATTTGGTTCCCATTGAGTTTATTCTAGAAAACGCAGCCAGGTAACTGTTTCCGCCTATCGGATTTCAAATCGCCATTGAATAAACTCAACTGACAATCCACCAACTTCCGGGCTTCCGTTTCCCGTTTTGCGGTCACTTGTAAAATGCTTCTTTTAAGAAAGCAATACAAATCAAGGTCAATTTTTGGCGTTAGATAATGGCTCAAACAGAGAGGCGAGAAAGCCCGAATAATTCAGCCCGCGTGGCAGTTACGGCAGCGGGGGTAATCAGCCCGCTCGGGTTTGGCTTGGCCGAAACGCTCGAATCCTTGCGCAGCGCACGAGACTGTGTGACTCCCGTGATGCGGTTTTCAGTCACGCAATGCCGGTGCAAAACTGCAGGCCAGGTTTCTGACTCGCGTCTGCTTGCCAGCCACGCGCAAATAGCTCGCTCGGAACGCCTGCATCGTGCGTCGCACATGATGATTCAGGCGGTGCAAGAACTCATGACGCAACAGCCTGAATTTGAACCGGAATTAACGGTAGTTGGAACAACCAGCGGCGGCATGTCTTACGGCGAGCGCTATTACCGCTCGTTATACCGAGCAGGGGATCTGAGTCATGCGCCGACATGGATCGCTAATTACCCGGCGCAAAAGCCGGTGGTCGATGCGCAGACCGCTTTTGGAATTTCAGCGCCGTGTCACGTGATCGCTAACGCCTGTGCGTCCGGGACAAATGCGATCGGCCACGCATTTGAATGCGTACGCTCCGGTCGTTACCAACGGGTGTTAGCTGGCGGTTATGACGCGCTGGCCGAAATGGTCTTCGTAGGGTTTGATTCGCTTCAAGCCTCAACGCCCGAAAAATGCCGGCCGTTTGATCGCCACCGGTCTGGTATGGTGCTCGGTGAAGGCGCCGCGGTTTTAGCCTTGGAAAATCTCGACCTTGTTCGCGAGCGGGGTGCGCCTGTTCTCGCCGAAATCGTCGGTTACGGCATTTCAACTGACAACTTTCATATCACGCAACCGGAGCCATCGGGCATCGGAGCGCGACAAGCAATGGAGCGAGCTCTCGAAAGCGCGCATGTCTCTGCGGCCGACGTTGATTATGTCAATGCGCATGGTACCGCTACGGTCTTTAACGATGCAACCGAGGGCAAGGCAATCAGCGCGCTGTTTAATGGCGTGCCGGTAAGCTCAACTAAGAGCATGATGGGTCATTCCCTGGGCGCGGCGGGCGCCATCGAGGCCGTCGTTTGTTTGCTTGCGCTTCAACACCGATTTCTTCCAGCTAACATCAATTTCACCGCTTCAGATGACGATGTTGATCTAAACATCGTCGCAAACGAAGCGCGGCCAGCTGCGGTGAGCATCGCGCTTTCGAACTCATTTGGATTCGGTGGAACGAATGCTTCGCTAATAATCCGCAAGTTCGAAGAATGAGTTTGGCGATTGCCGGCATGGGGTGGGTTACCCCTCTGGGCACCGGCGTTGATTCGGTTTGGGAGAGATTGCTTCAGGGTGAGGAAGCATCTGCGACGGTGATTTCCGAACAATTCGTCGACCGCATTTACAGCGTCTTTCGCGTACCAGAATCAGCGCTGAAGGGGATTTCCCATCCGCGCCTTCGTCGCGCCAGTGCTATTTCGCGTTTTGCCTCAATAGCTGGGTTGCACGCGTTGGAGTCAGCAGGACTAAAACTCGAGTCGCAGAATGCTGAACGAATTGCGCTCGTCTTCGCCATCTCAAATGGAGGCGTGACTTACACGAAACGTTTTTACCATGAAATCGTCGGCACAGGTGCGCAGGCAGTCAGTCCGCTCTTGTTTCCGGAAACTGTGTTCAATGCGCCGGCAAGCCATCTTGCTGCAATTCTCGGGGTGACCGGCGCGACGTACACCCTCGTGGGCGACGGTGCTATCGGCGTCGCTGCGATAGCGATGGCCGAGGAATTGATGGCGAATGAGGCGCTGGACTATTGTCTCGTTGTAGGCACCGAAGAAATCGATTGGCTGTTATGCGATGCTTACCGGCGTTGGCGTTTATTGCGTGTGGCTCCGCCGATTGAGCCCTTCAGCAAGCAAAACCGCGGAATGATTCTCAGCGAAGGCGCAGGAGCAATCGTTCTCGCACGCGATGGATTCGTCACGATCGAACACGCCCACCCCGGCGGCCATTTTAGAAAACGCGCCGAAGCGGAAGAAATTTTGAAGCGCATCCTTTGTGATCTTCGTCAGTCAGAAATCGATTTTGTAATTTCGAGTGCGAACGGGACGTTTGTCGATCAGGCAGAATTCAAAGCGCTTCAGGAAGTCGTTCCAAATGCGCTGGTCTATACAGGCAAACCCGCTTTGGGCGAAAACGTTGGCGGGGCGGGATTGTGGCAGATCATTCTGGCGGCCCAAGCACTGCGTTCGAAAGAAATTCCGCCGGTGCTTCACGCGGACCACAGCGTCCGTTTGCGGCTTTCACTTTCGCGAACGCCGATGCCGAGCGCGCGGCGCGCGATCGTTTTGAGCTGCGGACTGAATCAGCAAGCGGCAGGTTTGCGAATGGCGATCCAATGACCCGCCCGTCGATTTCATCCCGGTACAGTCGGTCATAAATCCGGCTGGGATGGTGAAGGTTACAATTGAGTATCATCGGCCGAAGCGAGCCAAACTTTTTGGCGAATCCGCTTGCGTGCTGGGATAAACGTTCTTAATTAAGCGTCCATTTTCCCTGCGCCGGTCGATTAGATTGGCGCTTACAAGAGTCTCTATGGCCAAATCAAAGAAAAAGAGCAGTTCTGCGCCGAAGTCGGCGATACGGAAGCCTCGGCCGGCTCACAAAGTTCAGGCCAAATCGAAAAATCCCGCTCGTGAAAAGAAGATCGGGCGCCGTTTGCCAAAAACCAATTTGGAGCGTAGCGAATCGCCCGCAGCAGTGCTGCTGGGATTGAATCATCGCGAAAAAAAGTTGGATCCTTTCGTTCGCAAACAAAAACAAAACCTGCTTCAGCTTCGCGATGCAGTCGTGGATTCGATGGCAGGCGTGGCCCAAGGCACCCTTCGCTCGCGTGCTGAAGGCAGCGAAGCTTCCGCTTTCGGAATGCATCAGGCCGATGCCGGATCGGACGCATACGATCGCGATTTCGCGCTGAGTTTGCTCTCACAAGAGCAGGACGCGCTTTACGAAATCGATGAGGCGCTAAAGCGCGTCGAGCTCGGAACATACGGGAAGTGCGAAATGTCCGGGAAACCCATCCCGCATGCACGTCTCGAGGCGATTCCCTTTGCCCGTTTCACCGTAGAGTGTCAATCGCAGTTGGAGAAGCAGAGTAAAGCCACCCGGATGCGACCATCAGTCACTTCTTTGTTTGGCTTGACCGAAGAGGAAGGCGCCGAATCCGAAGAGGAGGAGGCCACTCCGACGGAAGTAAAGGAGTGATCGACGTATATGGCCCAAGAGATTGTTACTCTCGAATGCACCGAAGCTAAAGCGCTTGGGAAACCGCCCTCGCGTTACATGACGACGCGTAATAAGAAAAGTCCACGGACGCCGAATCGCTTAGAGAAGAAAAAATACAATCCGTTTTTGCGGCGGCACACCTTGCACCGCGAGACCAGGTAATCAGCTATGCAACCGAAAACTCCAAAACGCCGTTCCGCATTTCGCCGTGCCAATCGGCCCATGCCGCGGCGCCGGATCGATATTGCCCTGGAGGCAATCGATTACAAAAACCCTGATCTTTTGAAAAAATTTGTTACGGAGAGCGGCAAAATTTTGCCTCGTCGCGTTACCGGCATGCCCGCATACATGCACCGGAAAATCACGCGCGAAATCAAGCGCAGCCGTTCGGTGCTCTTGATGAAGTGACAAACGCGTTCGGCGTTTGTCATCCTGAGCGAAGCGAAGGATCTCTCATAACCTCATCAGTGCCCTCGTTAGGGCGTCGATTCGGTCCGACTGCGAGATTCCTCGCTCCGCTCGGAATAACACCGCGAAATCAAGCGCAGCCGTTTGGTACTATTGATGAAGCAGTTGGAGAGGCGCTTGTGCGAGGGTGCCTGGTTCTCGGTTCGGCATTTCGGTCCTGATGCCTCTACGGCTTGAGGTGAGCGTCGCCAACTACGGCTTTACCCCTTCGGCGTCTTCTCGCCTTCCTCAATCAACTTCCAGAATTCGCGCGTCTCGCCCAATTGCGCGTCCTCGGAAACAGGCAGCTTGCTGCGGAACAAAAAATCGCGAAGCGTGTTTTTGTGCAAAACGCGATGCACTTTGACGCCTTCCTCGGTCTTGGCGAAGTAAATACGGTAATTCTTCGCGCGATAGCGATATAGCTTCTTCCCCTCGCGTTCGATGACGCCGAATCGCTCCGAGTCGAGCTGATCCAAATCTTCGGGCAAAATTTGAAACTCCGTGAGCAACTCAAGTTGCAACCTTTTTGGTAACGCCGAGATCTCGGCTGCGCTCAGCTCGTTAAAGATGATTTGGAACATTATTTCGTTAAACGAGTGAAGCGTTGAACTTAGCTCGCGACTACGATCCGCTTTAACGTTTCAACGGTTCAACGACCGTCAAACATAAACGCGACGCACCCGGGCGCCAATTCGCGTCACAATTTCCCACGTGATCGTCCCGGCTTTTTCGCCCAATTCAGAGCAGGGAATTTCTTCGCTGCCATCGCGCCCCATGAGAACAACATCGTCGCCTACTTCCACGTCCTCCATTCCGCTTACATCGATCACTATCAAGTCCATCGTCACCCGACCGAGAAGAGGGCAGCGCTTCCCGCGCACCAAAACGTCGGCACCACGATTGGAGAGATGCCACGGATACCCATCAGCATAGCCGGCTGACAAGGTCGCAACGCGCATGTTTCGCGGCGCGATAAACGTGCGGCCATAGCTGATTGAGCTGCCTTTCGGCACGTCGCGCATAAGACAAATGCGTGTCTTCCACGTCATCACTGGCTTGAGCAACTCACGAAATTCCGGGAGCGGCGAAATGCCATAGAGCATGATACCGGCGCGCACGATTTCGAACGTTGGCGGATTGAACGCGAGGGTGCCAGCGCTTTGCAACACGTGCGCCTTGTATTTTCCTGGAACTTCTACGCGAATTTGGTCCACGATTTTTTGAAATCGGACGAGCTGGTCGCGCGTGTATTCGGCGTCTTCGTTCGATACCGGCATATGCGTGGACACGCTATGGATCTCAACATTCGCCATTCCCGCCACGCGTTTGAAAACCTCGCGTGCTTCATTCTGCACGATGCCCATTCGGCCCATGCCGGTGTCGATCTTGAAATTTACTGAGACCCGCTTCAACCGGTCGAACGCTTCGGCTTCCTCCAAACTGGAGATTGTGGGGATAAAACCGTGCTCGGCAATTACGGGGCGTTCCTCAGGAGTTGCAGGGCCAAGAATCACGATGGGATGAGGCAGCGATTCGCGCAGTGTGAGAGCTTCTTGAAGATTGGCGACGCCAAATAATTGTGCGTCGTCGGCCAGCGCTTCTGCGACTCCGACCAATCCGTGGCCGTAAGCATTCGCTTTGACGACGGCGAGCAACTCAGCGGATCCGATTCGATCCCGCACGACCTTCGCATTGTGCCGCAACGCGGCGCGATCAATTTCAGCCCAGCAGCGGTAAGTTTCTTTCATTTCGGCGTGGTGATGTGTGGTTCGCGCAAATAAATCGGTTCCAGCGGTGGCAGACAAAAGCTTCGTCGGGATTCCTGCGCAAGTCTGGCCAGAATGAGAGCCGAGGGAAAGCCAATTACGGCCCGGTGAAACTGCGGAAGTAACTCTGAAGTGAAAACCGGCGTTGCCGGGTGGAGCGATTCGAGTCTCGCTTTGAGCTCGAGCTCGGAAAAGAGCGCTGGGCCTTCAATCACTTCGTTTTTCAGGATGCACGCGAAGCAAAAAGATTTCCTGCGCGCGTCGCCAATTGCACAGTATTCCTCCGCATCGCTTTGTATTGCACAAACGGAGGGATACCCGACCAAGCGCGCATCGCACGAAAGCTGTATCCCGATCGCGGCCGAAATCGCGATACGTGTTCCAGCATACGAGCCGGGGCCAAGTCCCACAGAAATCGTATCCGGAGCGCCAAATTTTCTTTGTAGAGCCTGCAGGTTCTCGAAAAACGCTGCGGAGTTTTTTCGATCGTTAGGCCACTCGCGCGCGAACTCGATTTCGCCGTCCAGCCACGCCAGGCTGCCGCGCGAGGTGGACAGTTCAACGGCGAGAGTTTTCATGATCGTGATGAATTAGCGCTATGATCCGCTCATGCTCCGATTTTATTTCAAAGGAAATCCAGCGTGCCTTGTCTGGAATCAAGTCCGGAAAGCGATCGGCCCATTCGATCACTGAAACGCCATCGCTGAAAAAATAATCTTCCACGCCAAGCCGCTCGGCTGATTCTCGATTTTCCAGACGAAAGAAATCGAAATGGTAAATGGGCAATCGTCCGCCTTGATACTCGTGCACGATGGTAAAGGTCGGACTTCTTACCGTGACGTCGCTTTTCAGGCCCGCTAAGAGACCCTGCGTGAACAAGGTCTTACCGCTGCCGAGGTCGCCTTTCAGCGCCAATACGGAACCAGCAACAAGATCCTCCGAAATCTGCCGCGCGATTGCTTCCGTTTCAGCGGGGCTGTTGGAAATGAACGTAGCCACTGGGCAATTTGCGATTTGCGATTGGGAAGCCCGGCCGTTGCTTCGCATCCGTTACGGGCGATTTGCGACTAAGGGAGCCAATTCGCGTCAACAGTAACTTTGGGAATTTTCGCCGCCATTCTCGCTCCAGAGAATTTCTGTCGCGCGGCGATACTGCAAAGAGCAATTCGTAGTCCTCCCCTTCTGAAATGGCGTTGTCGACGGTTGCACCCCGGGCTATCGGCAAATTTTCCAACTCGATGTCGAATCCCGCTTTGCTCGCACGCGCAAGTCGAGGAAGATCGGCTCCGAGTCCGTCGCTTAAATCCATCATCGCGTGGATCGAGAAAGCTTTTGTGAGCCAGCGCGACTCGGCAATCCGTGCATTGAACTTCAAATGCTTTCGTCTCAGCGCTCCGCCAAGGCGGCCTGTCACGAAAAGATCATCACCCGATCTTCCGCCACGACGCGATGCCGAGCGGAATTTTTCAACAAATCCGATCACACTCACAGAAATCGCGATGGGCCCCCGAGTATTGCTCGTTTCGCCACCGACAATTCGCACTTTGAAGCGGTTCGCCGCTCCGCGCAGCCCCCGATAAAGCCCTCGCACCCACGCGACTTTAGTTTGCTGGGGAACAATAAGGGTAATTAGCGCGAACTGAGGGACAGCGGACGCCGCCGCGAAATCGCTCAACGGACGCATCATTGCTTTCCATCCGACGTCTGAGGCCTTCGTTCCGTGCGCAAAATGCACGCCTTCGACAACGCAGTCCGTTTTTAGCACGAGATATTTTTTGCCCCGTGGTGTTTCGACAATCGCGCAGTCATCGGCTAAACCCGCAAAGACTTTCCCGCCTCTCACACGCGGAACATGAAGTAAGATTCGATCGAGCAGTCGGTGTTCACCCAGAGCACCGAGTTTCATTGAGAAAGGATCTCTGGAAACGCAAGAGCAGTGAGAGTCAGCGAGTTGAATAGCGAATGCATTGTCATCGAAACAAGGATCGAGCCGCTCCATTCGGCGGCAATCGCGAAACAGCTCCCCAGGACAAATAACGGCACAAACGAAGGAAAGTGTGCGTGGGCCGCGGCGAATAGCAGCGAGCTAAGTATTACCCCAAGAAAACAGCCAACGTAGCGTTTAAGCACGCCGTAGATGAAAAATCGAAAAACAAACTCCTCGACGATCGGCGCGACCGCCACGGCGAAAACAATGATCATAATCCGTTCCCCGAGGGTGCGCGATCCACTGAAGAACTCGACGATGCCCTGCTTGCTTGAGCCGCCACCAAAAAACCGCTGATTAATGGTCTCGGAAAAACCAATCAATGGATAAGCAAAAAAGAGCAGGATGGCCCCGGTGCCTAAGGTTCGAAGAAAACTGATCTTGAGAAATCCCGCCGATGCGCCGACATCAAAACCGCGGAATTGCAAAAGAGTGGCTATGACGAGCACCACGAAGGCGCTGACGAGGAAATTGGCCAGAAGGTTACGCGGGTGAAATTGAAGCGCCGGATCCGGAACAGTTGAGCTGATCGTCAGCAGAAAGAAAAAGATCAGCACACTGGCGAGGACGGCTTCCGGTAGGCCAAAAGCGCGTGCCGGTGCGTCGGTCCCGAAAGCGATTCGACTCCGTGCACTGATCTGATAAATCAGCGACACATAGATACAAAGACTGGCAATGAAATAAAGAGCGGAAAGCAAACCCAGAGCCAGGCTAGGGGCCGCGCCGAATGTTGCCGAAACGTTTCCGAATAGCATGAGGGTCTGCTGGAGTGTGCGCTACCCTCAGCGACTACGGGGCGTAGTAACTTGGCAGGAAATACGCGCGCCCCGTTTCCAATTGGGGCACGAGTTGTTTTGGAAGTTGCAGTTCGATTTTCGAGTCTGATTCTCCAAATACACGCAGGAATCGGGAAAGACTAAATGGCGGTCCATACTTCACGACTTTCGCATCCGGCGCGTTCCCCAATTCTTTTGCCTTGGTGAACGCGTCGTCTAATTCACCGAGACCGTCTATGAGTTTGTTCTGCAATGCTTCTTTGCCGGAAAGAATTCTCCCGTCGGCGACCGTGTTGCGGAGAAGATCAGCCGGCAGGTTTCGCTCCTTTGCAACGATGCCGAGAAATTTGTCGTACGTATTCATAATGAAGTTCTGTACAAGCTCCCGTTCCTCCGGCGTGATCGGTCGCGCTCCGTTCAACATATCTTTGAATTTTCCGCTCTTAAAAACTACTGATGCGAGGCCGATTTTGTTAAGCAGTTGCTCGTAATTCAGGGTTTGGATGATTACTCCGATGCTACCGGTGATCGTCGTTTCATTGGCCATCAAAAATTTGCCGCCGCAAGAGACATAATATCCCCCCGAGGCCGCCAGGGAATCCATGTAGACCACGACCGGTTTTCTGGCGCGCGTCTTGACAACCGCGCTGTAGATCGCATCGGAAGCGGTAACTTCTCCGCCGGGCGAATCGATCTCCAGCACAATGGCCTTTACGCGATGGTCTTCGCGCGCCTGTTGAAGGGCTGCACGCAAGTCATCGACCATTGAGTCGCTGACGTTTCCCGGAATCGATGAGCTGATCAGGCCGCGCATGGTGATAACCGCGATTTTGTCCGTCGTTGCTCGGGCACCTCTTTGAAGCAGGATCTCGCGGAAACGCGGAATCGGTTCCGCGTCCCGTATACCGCCGACGCGCTGAAATGCGGCGATCATCAACACAAAATTCACGAACAGACTGGCGCAAAGCGCAATGAACAAAAAGATGCTCAGACAACCCAGCCTGCGATCAGATGCCATACCAGAACGAAACTTCCGGAGAACAGCCGCGCGCACAAGCGCTTTTCATACTCGCGTGACGATCCGCTACTGACCAGCCGTCAAGCTCGGGCGAAATAGCGTAACGCGCGTAAGCTCGGTAGAAAAAAATAGGCACCCCCGCGTACTGTTACAAATTGTGGCAGGCCGGACACGCGCTGCCGTAGCGTGCCGTCGCCAGGAATGGTAAAGTTGCCAGTAACCGGGCATCCCGGTATTGCTTCACGATTGCCCAGAAGCGGGTCACTTTCTCCACTTACAGCGGAAAACTTAGTGTTCATTATCCATGCATTTTGCAGGAACTCGAACTGGCGCGAAATATTGGCGTTGAGACAGATGAAATGTAATCCGCGAGGCGACTCGTTAGGCGGCGCTGGCTGCAGTGCTTGTTCGTGTGGTAGCTCCGAACCGTACTCCCGGCCTCGCCGGAGAATACGATGGAAACGAACGGATGACGTTAGATCGTCGTAGAAACCCTTGGGACCGAAACCTAGCATGATGATCAGTTTTCGAAGTGCGCTGAGGCGCCGCTCAGGAAAGTCGCTGTTGCGCGGATTGGTTCGGCGAATATGTGCGCCGAAAGGACACCCCGCGCCAACTGGGTCGCTGTCATAGGTAAATTGATTCTGCGTAGAGGTCTGCGGATCCGTGCCGGCGATCGGTTCAGTTTGGATTGGCACCAAAGGATCGCCAGCTCGCGCGCGCCCGACCATTTTCGCGCCCAATTGATCAGCCTCTTTGAGGCTTTCACCGGATTGCTCATAAAGGAATTTCCAGAACCCTCGGACATCCTGTTCCAATTGACGCATGACGAAATAGGTTCCGTTACGCCCCAGATCTTTTTTCGCAGGCGTATCCACAGCGGATAGTAATTCCGCGTTCGCCGCATCCGGGTCCAGTAAAGGTCGATCGGTAGTTTTTCCGTATTCGTTGCGATAGCCGAGCAGGAACTCGCCCAGCGCGACAACGTTGGTGTATTCCAACTGAGTGCATGGCGTTTGCCGCTGCTCGTCCCAGTCAATCTGAGGCTGGCTAATGCCATCCCTGAAACTAAATGGTTCATCTCCGTCGAGATTGCTCGTGCCAAGCCAGACCACCTCTTCGAATGCGTCGCTCCAAGTGTTACCTCTGGTGCTTTGGACGAAGGAATCGAAATGTTCGGGCTCGGCGAAAAACATTACCAGGAGATGTGGTTCGCTCCCCGGGCCGCCCCAATCCCAGTGCTCGGGTGCGTTACGACCCACATCACCGAGCAGCCGCGCGCGGAAATCTTTGCTCATGCCGGTGCGAAACTCACGTGAGAAGCCTTCCATCACGGAGTCTGGCAAGCCAAGCTTAGTCAGGCCGGGCGCCGTGAACGCGATCTGTAGGGCTGTGGTCGGCGGTGGCCTTTGTTCCGTCGCATCAGTGACTCGAGCCGCTAGCAACCAGGCTTTCGCTGCAGCCACGTTTTTCACCCGCACAAGTGCGTAGGATGCGCTGGTCATGCGACCGTAACCAAAGCGCACCAAACCTTGCACGTCCGCGTAGTCGACCATGCTGTATGTCATAGCAGAGCCAGCCATTCGCGGGCTTCTTGTTCGCTGATCGATGAGGATTCCAATCCTCGACGGATGCGCGCGTTCCTTTCCAAATCGACGGCGGTCAAACCGGGATAAGCCTTGTACCAAACTTGCGTCAGCACGGTGTGGCGTCGCTGGAACTCCTTGAAACGGCGTTCGTCGGCGCTGCCGCCCAGGAGCAGCCAATCGGTTCGGGGATAGCCGATGCCATTGCTGGTAAAAACATTAAGGCCGAAACCAAGCTTATTGATGAAGTCGTCCATATAGCTCTCATTGCCGCCGTCATAGTTGCTGAAAAAACCCAGTCGCTCGGTACCTCGGATTAGCACCCACTGCGCGAAGTGGATGCTGCGGACGCGCCCCAGACGTCCGGGCTGGATAATGTGTCGCGTTGCGTAGTCGATCACCAAAAGAACACCTCTAAGGGTCACGCGCCGCAAGCGGCCCGGTTTTAAGTTGCCCAACGCACTGTACGGATTCGTAACATCATGATCTTCCGCCTCCGCCAAAGTCTCGAAATGGGCATCGTCGACGACGACGTAGGGCTCCGGATCGGTTCTCTCCAAGCGGCGAAGCTGAAAAAGATAGAATGGAGCGATCAAAATCAGCAGCGGCGAAGCCAGTAACAGCAACACGGGCATGCAGATCAGGTGCAACATTTTTCTGATCCACCAGCCAATCGGCGTCGCCTCCTCGTCGGACAGAGTAAGGCGGCCCGCGGACTTTTCCGCCTCCACGAACCGCTTTAGCTGCGCATGAACTTCCCGTGGCGGCAGACCCTCTAAAGAAGACGCCTGGCTTGCAAGGTGGCTTTCGATCGCATCCTGCAATGCCGCTTCTTCGCGGATCCGCCGCACGGTACGTCCGCGTGTGTTCACATAAACCGCGCTGGCGGGACTGCGCAGCAACTTTATCCATGCCATAAGATCGGTGTCGGACGCGAATCCGTGGCAGCATGAAAAAATCGCGCGCAAGCCGCTGGACGCACGTCTCACCAGTTCGTTGAGGAATGCCTCCTCCTCGCCGTCGATGTCGCCGAGAAAGACGAGATACAGCGGAAAGGTGCGGATCGGCAAATCGTAAACGCGCAGGTCTCCGACGGTTTTGTCGTCGAGGATCACAAAACGCGCGAAATGTAGCGTGTCGAACTGCGCGAACGGGACCAGTGGGTTGTTTGGGTTAACCAACCCCGGCGCCTCGTTCATGGAGGCGAGCAAGCCGCGCAGTTCCGCCTCGCGTGACAGAACGATCGGCGCCAAGATCGTGAAATTTCCCTGGGGCGTCATGGCCTCCTAGTCGAATATCTCGTCACCTGTGGGCTCGTAATGCGGGACCTTGTTCATGTCATGCCGCAGCTTAGATAACTCGTAATACATCCGCTGCCGGGCACGGCTTTGATTACCCAGAGGACGATGCTCGGCGATGGTATGCCAGGGGTTATAAGAGAGCATCCTGGCAAATTCCATTTGTGCCGGCGAATCGAACTTCTGTTTCGGCAGCCGCAGTGTTGCCACTGAAAGAGGTGGCGAGAGTTTCTCCGGCCAGAGCACACCGTTATTCTCAATCGGCATGAGGAATGAATCGGTCTGCAACTGCAGGCGAAAGTCCAACTCCACGTCTCCTTCATCCAGCGCCTTGACCATTGCATCGCGCAAATAATCATCGGGCGGCCGCAAAGGAAGCCGCGGGATCGGAGTTTTCTTTTCCGTCTTGGGCCAGACTGAATATTGCATTGCCTGGCCTTCTCCTAAGAGATACGGCACACAACTAAAGTAAGGAGCTTCAAAAGGGCTGCTCTGAGTTTTGGTCCATAACCCCTGCATGACCATGTCCAGGATGTGGGGTTGCCGGAAATTGACGAAGTGAAAAATCTGAGCGTTTTTCACGCTCCATTTTTGCAGGTGCGCATTCGAGTTCACATCCTGTGTAACAAAGGTAGGCGTTGAGACGCCGAACATGTCCAGCGTAAATTTCTCCTCATCCATCAACTTCGGCCCCGGCACGCCCATGAGCTTGATGCTGATGCTCATGAAACCCACGTCGTCGATGTCTGGAGTAACGTAAGGCCCGGGTCCGGAAAAGCGCACCCAACAACGGAACGTCTGTGGTTTGGAGTAGATGCCATAACGAAACTGTGGCGGAAGGTTGGCATGGACGATAAACTCGCCTCGCACAATGCCGTGTGTCTTAGTGTTGCCGCCCCGCTCAAATGCGCCCGGTTTCCAGAGTCCTCGCATCTGCGTGGTGAAACTCTCGATGATCGAGCTAAGGAATTCCTCTTCGTTTGGCAGCGGCTTTTCCTGGGCAATCTTTAGGCCTTCGTCTTTCCGCTGCATGTTGATCAATCCTGTGACCAGGCGCGCGATTGGATCGCGAAGGATGGCGTTGAATGTTGGGCGAAGCCAGTGATCAACCCGGCGTTCCATCTGCAAAAGGAACATCGTGGTGTTGCTCACCAAGTTTAGGAACCACGAGCCAGTATTGGCGCGCGGCATTGGACGACTGGCGTTCGAATTCACGGCACCTTTGATGGCCGCACGATATGATTACGTAGCAGCCGGAAACTCCAAAGCGAAATCAATTAACCGCTTTTTGCCCAGATAAACTTTGCCGAGGTAAGTGCGTGGCGCGACTTCGCGAATCTCATCGCGGACCCAATGCGCCAGCAGCGATGTTTCGGAATAGTCGAGGACGATGCACTCCTTCTCGTCCATCCAGCTCGAATCCTTATAAACCTTTGCGATGATCGCGTTCAATCCAAAGATCAAAATCTTGTTTCGCAAAACCCCCTTGGTCGGATCAAAAACTTTTCCCTGCCACGCAAAATGGTTGATGAAATTTGCGATATCCTGCGTGTAAGTCGTCCCCGGCGCGACGATTGCCGTTCCCTTGGCCTCGCCGCTCGGGATTTCACCGACAGGACTTTGCGTGAAGAGATCATCCAGCTGCGCCTGTGACATCTTTAACATTTCTGGAACTGTGACTGCCATTATTTCCTTTCTTTTTAACGCGCTAAAACGTTTTTAAGTATTCGATCAGCGCGCGCTTGTCTGAATCCGGCAGGTCCGTGCCGAAATAATGTCCTTTGTCTTCAACGAAGTCGGGACATTTGTTTGCTGCCACTAATTCGGGAACCGCTTTTGCCAACTCTGCAGTGGCGTCTTCCGACGAAAGATTCATCGTGTGAATCTTAACCAGCGCCTTTGCAATTTTGGCCTGCAACACGACCAATTGGCCGAGATCGGGTTCGAGATTGCCGATTAAATTAATCGGCACGCCTTTCGGGATCGGACCGATGCTGATGTATCCATCGGTGCCAGCAAGATGCTGAAGCGGTTTCGGCACAAACTCTTTGCGCAAATGCAGTGTGCATTCGTTTTGCGTTCGCCAGATCGAATCTTTGTTGAGCCGCTTTTCCGGCCAGAGCAATTTTTCGATTGCGTCGTTAAATGCGTCGATTCGACCCGCTATGGAAGGATCGCCGGTAAATTTTCCCAGCGTGTTGTTGTGCAATAGCGGCGCTGAACTCCACACGCTCACCAGCGACGGCACGCGGTAATAGCCTGGTGCCACATTTTTTTCTTTCGGTTTGAATTTGATAGGATGCGTCTCATCAAACGGGTTGAAAAATTCGAGCTCGTCGACTGGCGAAAGCTCTTTGTACGTGAGCGAAGAGAAATTATCCCAGATGTGACCAGTCTTCGCGTTAGTTCCGAACGCGCGCGCTGAATTCGTTTCGATTTTCGTGAGTGGATAACGCCTGTCGTTCGAAAGAAAATTGTTTTCCAGAAAATCGGACGCCATCACCGCAGCGCGGAACCATGCTTTTCCTTCGCCAGAGTGCGGATCGATGTTTGCTGCCGGTTGTTTGCTGGAATGACACGCTGCGCAGCTTTCGGCAAAAACTTCTTTTCCGCGTGTCATTACGGCGGCATCCGTGGAGATGTAAGCCTGTCCACCGGGCGCATCGGTGAGATGGAACGGTTGAAGCCGGCGAAAAAAAGCGGCGATATTTGCCAGACGCTCTTCGGTTGCGCGCCAGAAAACGGAATGGTCGCGCGCATAAGCGATCTCGAACGGTTTTTGTGGCGTGAGCCCGATCAGTCGGTTGTGGCGTGTGAGCCAATACTCAGAAAACATGCCGATGTTCACGTAAACGCGAATCGTTGCGCCGGGAACACCGATGGAATCGGCGCCGTCTTTTAGAATGTGCGGCACCGGCATCTCCTCTTTTTCTCCCGGCAATGCAAGTGTTCCGCCCGCCATCTTTTCCGGCACCGCGATGCGCTCTCTCTCAGCAAGCAAAAAGATTGGGTTGATGGCATTTGGGTTGTTAATGTGATCGGTCGCGATGCGCGAGGTATCGGAAGTGCCGCGAGGCTGTGCGAGAAGCATTTCGTAAAAGAAGCCGCCTTTCTCGACGTTGCAGGCGAACACCTTTCCTTCGTTGATGTACTGATTGCCAATCGCCGAAGCCAAATTTTCCCAGCGCGGGTTTTCTGGATCGAGAGGGGGATTACTTGGATTCGGCGCGATGTGACATGAGCCGCATGCTACACCGACCCGAAACGGACGGATGAGTTTGTTGTCGTTGTAGTAAGCGGGATCGTTCATGAAACGATCGCCATTCCATTTCCTCCGCGCTTCCTCGTTGAAATCCGGATTCGGAAAGAGTCGAAAACCGAGCACTCCCGAAGGCTTACCGTAAACTGTTCGATCGATGCCTGCCGGTTCGGGCTTCGCCTCTTCGTCGAGCCACAAGCCAAATTCATCCGGCTTGCTCGCTGCGCGGAATCCCGGCTCGTTCACCAAGCCGAGCACTTTGAAACGTTCGCCCCGCGGAAATTTACGGCTATCGAGCATCTTGAGCAGATCCATTAGACCGAAACTGTCTTGAGCGACGTGATTCCAAAAATGCTCGTTGCCTCCGCTCCAGAGGTTCCACGTGTTGCGGCCCATGATTTCCTCCGGCGAAAGATCAATGCCGCCATCCATCGGCTTGAAAACGTCGGCAGTGATTTGCGGAAAATCGGCCGTGCTTTTTCCCGCCGCCTTAGCTTCGTCGATCGGCTCGTCTTTTTTGCAGCTGGCAAATACGAGTAACGCGCACATACCAACGCAAGATCCGACTCGAGTGAGACGGAGAAGATGGCGCCTCGCTGGCAGCATTGCCTTCACCGAGTCATCATTGATACGTCGCTCGTGAATCGTGTGGCAAGAAAATTTCCAAAGAAACAAGAAACGACGGTTTGCAGTCGATAAATTTTTCGGGGCCGACCGAAGACGGCGTTGCCGTCCGTTAGAACGCCCACTCGCCGCGAGCAAATAATACGGCGAACAAGGCGAAGAACAAAAGGGACCACACCGTGAGAACACCAGCCCAAAAGCGGTTTTGGCTGAGCAAACCGAAGAGTATAAAGATCGGGAACATCGTCAGGGTGTAGCGGGGGATGCTTCGGAAGTAATTTACACTGGCGAATAAAATCCAGTTTCCCGTCATCCACACGGCGTACATCGGGCGCAACTTGATCCAACTAATGATCGTGCAGATAAATCCAAGCACCAGGAAAGCCAACTCCTGCGCCCCTACCATTTCCGCTTCATTCGGCGTCGGGTAGTGCGCTTTGATCATGTTCCAAATGCCAGTCGAGGGCAATGCAAACGATTGCTTGAACGATTCCTTTCGCGTTTGCAAGAATGCCAACGCGTCTCCAGTCACTCGCCAGTTGAGCAGCAGATATAGTGCGAAGCCTGCAGCGACTAGTGCGATCCACAACCATCGCGGATTCCACCGGCGATTGGTCGAATATTTTTGTGCTGCCTCGGCCGCCAGCATGGGAACAAGAACAGCGCCAGCTGCGCGTGTCAGCCAGCAAAAGGCTCCTAGCAAACCTGCTATTCCCCATCGATCCGTGCGCGCGGCCAGGACAGAACCGAGTGCGAGAGCCAGAAACAGACTTTCGCTATATCCCACATGCAGAAAGTAAGCTGTCGGAAAAATAAGAAAGAACCACACACTGCGCAGCGCGACGGCGCTGTTATGATCGAGTTGTACCAATCTGCGCAACAGAACCGCCGCGGTAATTGAAGCGATGCCGGAGACGATAAGCCCGGCAGCAAGATAACTTCCAGTGATGTAAGCGACGAACCGAAGGAGGCATGGAAACAGCGGGTAAAACGCAAGCGAGCCGTCTCCCGCCTCGTATCCAAATTCTGCAATCTTTTGGTAATAGCCGAAATCCCACTGGTCCCATGGCGCGAACCATCGATTTGGGGTTGGTGCGTATCTGTCCCAAAGCATCGGATAGCTTTTAACTCCGATAACAAAGAGCATGGTCTTAATTCCGATCACCCAACCGATCACGATCCAGTCTTCGGTCGGAAGGAAAGCAATGATTCGCTTAATTGGCTGCAGAATTGATGGCGGCCCCGCGGAAGATGTCATTCAACGAATTCCACTTCGATTGGAACGTGGATGTAACCCTTGTCGCGAGCATCAGCCAGAAACTTGCGGATCGCTGCGCGTCCAGTTTCGCCGTACTCGCGAGTAAATTCATTCACGTACATGCCGATGAATTTGCTGGCGAGCTGCGCGTTCATGTCGCGTGCGTATGCGAGGGAATAGGCGACGGCTTCGTCTCGATGTGTGAGACCGTAGTCGATGCTTTCGCTGATGATCTCGCTGATGTCACGTCGCACTCGTGGCGGGATATCTTTGCGCACCACATTTCCGCCTAACGGCAATGGCAGCGCCGTCTTGCGCTTCCACCATTCACCGAGATCGACGATCTTCTCAAAACCGGACCGTGCGTACGTCAGTTGGCCTTCGTGAATGATCAAACCGGCATCCGCGTGTCCGCTTTCTACCGCATCGAAAATTTTGTCGAACGGCACGACCATGAATTTGAAGTCGCCGAGAAAAAGCTGGAGGGCCAGGAACGCGCTCGTCATCTTACCGGGGACAGCAATCGTTCCGCTGCGCAACGACTCGCGAGCATCAGCTTCTTGATTGGGTGTTGAATGTTGGACCTTGGCGGTTGGATGTTTTCGGATCACAATCGGTCCATATCCATCGCCCATACTCGCGCCGCACGGCAAAAGCGCGTATTTATCTGCAATGTAGGCGTACGCGTGAATGGAAATGGCTGAAATGTGTAACTCGCCACGCTGCGCGCGCTCATTCAATGTCTGAATGTCTTCCAGCCGATGTTCAAACCGATAACCGCGCAGATCGATTTTGTTCCTCGCGATGGCGTAAAACATGAACGCATCGTCCGGGTCGGGCGAGTGCCCAAGTGTAAAGGTTTCAGTGGGATTCTTTATCATTGGGATTCGTCATTCAGACCGTATTCGCGTTTGATAGCGATACAAAAGGCTGTGTAGCTCAATTTATGCACTCTCGCGCGAGCCAACGAAATTTAACTGTAGCCGCCGTGCGCCGCGGAAGGGCGCTATGCACACGGTCGGACCGGCGCTCGCACAGCGGAAGCGGCTACCGTACAAAAAACAGCCGCCGCGCGGGTTCGCGCGGCGGCTGAATTTGTATCCAGGAAACGCTGACTTCTCTAACAGCGCTCCTTGACAACAGCCTTATCGATTCTCCACAACTCGCGGAGTTGGACGGATGATCTCAAGCTGGGCGCTCACTTTTTGGATTTGGGCGGCCTGCTCTTTGAGCTGGGTTGTGAGAGCCTCTATTTGTTTCTGTTGCTGCGCGACCGTTGCTTGTTGCTGCGTGACCGTTGCTTGCAACTGCTCAACTTTCTGATTGAGCATGGCGTGGTTCGAGGAGTCGGGGCGCACGCGAGGTTGAGGCATGCTACGATGAGGCGTAGGTAGTTCACCAGCCCTACCGAGGGCAGTGTCAATGCCAAGCTCGTCGGTATCAGTGTTCAGAGTAACTACAACAACGCTGCCGCCAACAGGCTGGGGATTGTTCCAGATACCACCGACGTAGCAGGCTAAGGACCCGGCGCCGTTCCCATTCGAGATGTCGCCGATGCGGATGGTACTGCTTTCGTCAGGCGTCCCGGCGAGGGAACCAACGAAGTTGCCGACGTAAGTATTATTGAAACCATTGGCCAGGTTTGGTCCTACGCCTGAACCAACCCCTGTGTTCTCACTACCATTAACGTTATTGAGGAGCGCCTGAGCGCCAACTGCCACGTTGTTATTGGCATTGCCGGCTGCAGTCGCGTCATTATTCTCGAGCGCCTCATCACCAACAGCTGTATTCGCAGCGGCAGCCATATTTCTGAAGAGCGCGGAGTCGCCCATGGCATTGTTACTGAATCCGTTGACGTTATTGTTGAGCGCAAAGGCGCCGACAGCGTCGTTGAATGACCCCATGCCATTCACATCGCCTACGTTCTGGACCATTGCGGCTGCTCCAACAGCTGTGTTTCGGCTGCCCTGGTTATTGAGTAGCAGGCTAGCAGTGCCAACCGCCGTGTTCGCATCTGCGCGATTGAGGACCAGCGCTCCAGCACCTACGCCAGTATTGAAGCTGGCACCGAAGTTGTTGAAGCACGCACGCCAACCAAGCGCTGTATTTCCAGCACCTGTGGTGGCGAAATTCAGTGCTTTGTCTCCTTCTGCCGTGTTGAACCCGGGGTATCCTCCGTCGGGAGGCGGAACGAGTGCTCGCGTTTGCGGCGCAAATGCAAAGCACACCAGAATGAGCGGGATGAGAAGGAACCCGCGCCATAATGGCAGCGAGCGAGCCGGATCTCGTCCGCATGAGACTAACTTGTTAACTTGATTCAATGAGTACATGAATGTGTTCTTTCTCTTTCCCGGTCGTGTTTTGGATTGTTTTTATCTGTCACAGGGATCCGAACAGACAAAGAACCCTACCGGGCAAAAGTCCTTTCTCTATTTTGGAACCTTCCCCCGTGATACACAATTTCGGTGCCGAGTGTCAATACTTTTTTTAACTGTTTTTCAGAAACGGAACCGATAACGCCCACTCCACTGACAGGCGAAGTTCGTGAGGCTTGGCGGCGTAGTGCGATTCGAACACTGCCCGGCGCTTTGCTGTTTGCGTTGAGAACTCTGTTCCCGTAGCCTCAGGCGCATGGCACGCTCAGGTTTGGGTAAAGGTCTTGGCGCGCTCATCGGCACGCCTGCGGTTGCTACGCCCAGAGACGGATCGGAGGCAGCTGAGAGAGTGCACCAGATCGAACTGACGAGGATTGTGCCGAGCACATTGCAGCCGCGGAAGGATTTTGCTCGAGACGTACTGCTCGAACTAATCGAATCGATTCGGCAGCACGGTATCATTCAGCCCCTCATCGTCCGCCAGGTCGGCACGCGATTTGAACTGATCGCCGGCGAGCGGCGATGGCGCGCCGCGCAGGAACTTGGTCTTGCCACGGTGCCAGCCATTGTCCGCACAGCTAGCGACTTGGAAGTTCTCGAACTTTCGTTGATCGAAAATCTGCAACGCGCCGATCTCAATCCAATCGAAGAATCCCAAGGCTACGCGAGATTAGCTAATGAATTTGGAATGCGGCAGGAAGATATCGCGCTGAAAGTTGGCCGTAGCCGCGCCGCCGTGGCCAACGCATTGCGGCTTCTGGATCTGCATCCGCAGGTGCAGATCTGGTTGGCTCAGAACTTGGTTTCAGTCGGACATGCCAAGGTGCTGCTGGCATTGAAAGCGCCGGAGGAACAACTGCTCGCTGCGGAAACCGTTTTACGGCGCAACGCCACGGTGCGTTCGACGGAGCGGCTGGTTGCCCGCTTGCTTGGTGTTGGTCGCGGACGACGCAAATCGCGGCGCGCCAATGGCGATTCGAGTGCTACGGCAACGGCGGTAGAGGATTTACAAAATCGCCTGCAACAACATTTGGCCACTCACGTAACGGTTCACCATGGCGAAAAGCGGGGGCGAATCGAGATCGAGTACTACGGAACCGATGATCTCCAGCGGATTGTTACTGCTCTGGGGTTGCCGCCAGCGGACTAGGGGATTGGAATGTTGGAGTAGGGGAGTAATGGAGTAGTGAATTCGCGCCAGACATTACTCCATTACTCCATCACTCCATTGCTCCTGCTCACATTGGCGTGGATCGGGGTTGCGCAGCAATCATGCGCCTCGGAGGCGAAGATCTGGGAGGAGTTCTCGGGAGAGAAAGCGCTGGCGCATGTGCAACGGCTTGTAGATGTGGGGCCGCATCCTGCCGGCTCAGAGGCGATCGAGAAAGCCAGAGACTACATCGAGGCGCAACTGCGGCATGCGGGCTGGCAGGTAACCCGCCAGGCATTCACTGACGACACCCCGCGAGGCAAGATTCATTTTGTAAATCTGATTGCGCGATTCGGGGGCGACACGACTCCGCCATCTTCATCCTTCTTATTGTGCTCGCATTACGACACGAAATTATTCGATACCATCCGCTTTGTCGGAGCAAACGATGGCGGCTCAAGCACGGGTCTGCTGTTAGAGTTAGCGCGCGTCCTCGGGCAACACCCGAGTCTTGCCCGAAAAGTTGAGCTAGCATTTTTCGATGGCGAAGAGGCGTATGAAAATTTTTCTGATACGGATGGTCTCTACGGGAGCCGCTACTTTGCCAGGCAACTCCAAGGGGAGGCCGCAAAAAAGTTCCGCGGAGGAATCTTGTTCGACATGATTGGCGATCGTTCGCTTGATATTACGCTTCCCCCCGATTCACCGGCGGCGCTCGCGCACGATGTCTTTGCCGCGGCGGAAGCGCTGAAGCTGCGAAAATACTTCAGCTACCTCGACCGGGATCTGATTGACGATCACGCGCCCTTGAATGCGATTGGAATTCCGACGATCGACATCATAGATTTCGATTATCCCTCATGGCACACCGCGAATGATACGATGGACAAAATTAGCGCACAGAGTCTTCAAATCGTCGGCTCAGTCGCGCTGTACTATCTCGCAGAATTCGGCTTGAAGCGGTGAAGCTGCGAAATTTCCGGATTGCGTGGAAGCATTTTTGTCTGCACGCTGATCGCTGAACTGCCGACCTCATGGAGCGTCCCGCGTCTGCGACCCAGCCAAAGCACACAAACATTGGCGTGATCGGTCTCGGGATTATCGGTCGCGCGATCGCCGCACATCTCCGGCGCAAAGAATTTTCCGTCTTCGTTTGGAATCGATCGCCCCGGCCTGTTCCAAATTTTGTCGGTTCACCGGGGGAATTGGCTGAGTTTTGTAATTACATCCAGATTTTCGTGTCTGATGACGACGCTCTCCTGCAGACCATCAAGCAGCTAAGCGAAAAGCTCACGCCACGTCACGTCATCTTGGCGCATTCGACGGTCGCTCCGGATTCGATGCGTGCGGCAGCGGACATTGTCGAACGAAGGGACGCGCAGTTTGTGGAAGCGTGCTTCACCGGCAGCAAAGGCGCAGCCGAAAAAGGCGAGCTTGTTTACTATGTTGGCGGAACAGATGAAGCGTTGCGCCAAGGCCGTCCAATTCTTGCGGCCAGCAGCAAAGAGATCGTCCATATCGGAACAGTCGGCCAGGCCAGCGCTATAAAGGTTGCAACGAATATGGTCACCGCTGGGAGCATTCAGGCCGCTGCAGAGGCTCTCGCACTCGTGCAAGCGCAGGGTTTACCGTTAGAAAAATTTGTCGAAGCCATGCGCGTCAACGCGAGTTATTCCGGCGCGTTGGCGATGAAGCTTCCAAAAATGCTCGAACGTGATTTTGCACCGCATTTCTCCGTCAAACACATGTTGAAAGACATCCAGATCGCCAGCCAAATCGCTTTGTCGCATTATCTGGACCTTGGAGTCACTGCTGCGGCGCGCGATCAGTTGTTAGAGCAAATGCAGTGGGGTCACGGCGACGACGATTATTCTGCCGTGTTGCGCAAATATCTGCATGAACCAAGTACGGAATATTCCGAAGAGCCACGAATTCAGCAACCGCTCGAACAATCCGATGCCGAAGAATCGATTACCGCTTTAGCAAGCGCGGAGACGCCAAACATCGAACCTCAAGAAGCGGGTCTCGCTGCATCTCCTGAGTCTCTGCTCGGCTTTAGTGGAACGATGAACGCGACGGCTCCTGTTCCTGCTGTAACGCCGTTGCGCCGTGGGTTTCTCAAACAGCTACTAAGCCGTTTTTCGTCCGGAGAGGAATGACGCAGCGCTCAGAAATGGAGCGAGACTTTTTTCTCGACCTCTCCGCGCGTGCTAAGCTTCGCGTGACTGGGGCTGACAGATTCCGTTTTATCAACGGGCAAATCACAAACGATTTGCGTAAGGCGAGTGAAACGGCCGCGCTGGAAGCATGCGTGCTCAATGCGAAAGGCAAATTGAACGCACACATTTTCATCGCCGCATTTGGCGAAGCTCTTTTGATCGATGCGGAGCCTGAGCTTCGCGAAACGCTTCGCGCACGGCTGGAGCGTTACGTCATTGCCGACGACGTTCAGATTGAGGATGTCACAGATGAATTCTCGCTGTTCCATGTTTTCGCGGAGGAGCCGCCGACACTCGAGTCTGGCCGGATCGTCTCGGCACATCGCTTTGCGACGACTGGTTGGGACGTCTGGACCGACTCAGCGCGCCATGATGCTGTGCGAAATGAATTGGCCTCAGCATATTTGTTTATCGATTCTGCGGCCGCGGATGTGATGCGAATCGAACAAGGGCTGCCGCGCTGGGACCGCGAACTTACAGACGAGATTATCCCAATCGAAGCAAATCTCGAACAACGCACGATCGATTACGAAAAAGGTTGTTACATCGGCCAGGAAGTGATCTCCCGAATCAAAATGTCCGGACAAACCAACAAACGATTGTGTGGATTGATCTCGCTGAACAACACTCCGCTCCAAGCAGGGATGAAACTCGTCGCTCCTTCGGCATCTGGAAAAGAAGCCGGCTGGATCACGAGCGCCACGCGCAGCCTACGACTTGGAAAAGAAATCGCGCTCGGGTACGTGAAACGCGGCTTCAACAATCCTGCCACGATTCTGGAGGTGGTGCCGCTCGATCCGGTTGGTGCGATTCCGGTCGAAGTTGTTTCGCTTCCGTTTCGCTGAGGAATTTCGCAGCTTTCAGAATTCTCCACGCGATATCCACGAGCGAGCGAGGCAGTGAAATTTGAAAAGAAATTTTTGTTTTGCCCTCGGGCTTCGCATTTATAGAATCTTCGTTGCTCTCCAGGCTAACGATTAACCTTAACCACTTTGCAGCGTCTGAACGAAGCACATCTCGACCACAGTTTTCATTCATTGGTAGCTTGGCGGCTGCGTAGCGTCGGTGCGAAGGCCGTTTAGCACCATGGCCAATTTCTTTCCACGCTGGACGAATTGGTTACCCCTCAAGGTGGTCGTTTGCGTGATTGTGATCGCTTGTGCCTTGACTGGGGCCACATGGTATTATGGCACGCCGAAGTACACAAAAGTCGGATACCAGCCGATCCAGCCGGTGCCGTTTCCGCACGATATTCACGTGACCCAACTGGGGATGGATTGCAGGTATTGCCACAGCTTCGTGGAAGTGGCGGCGCAATCGAACATCCCCAACACTGCGACGTGCATGAACTGCCACACGCAAGTGGCGAAAGATAATCCCAAGCTGCAGCCAGTACAGGAGAGCTCGAAAAGCGGTCAGCCAGTCGAGTGGGTCTGGCTGTATCGCACGGTCGATTACGTTTATTACAACCACTCTGCGCACGTGAACCGAGGCATCAGCTGTTACAGTTGCCACGGAGATGTCAATGATATGTCGGTGGTTCACATCGCCCGACCCCACAGCATGGCGTGGTGCCTGGATTGCCATCGGCACCCCGAAAATTATCTGCGTCCGGACGATCAGATTTTCAATCTCGATTGGGAACCTAAGGATGTTAAGCCGGCGGAGTTTGTCGCGAAATACGGTCAGCCGAGCGACGCGCATGAAGATCTTTCGAAGAAGAAGCACCTCACCCAATCCGAGATCGGCCAGACGTTGAAAGAGCGCTGGAAAATCACTCCGCCAACAAATTGCCAGGGGTGCCACCGATGACCACCAGGCGAAGCCAATGAAACGCATTTTCCATCATCCGCCTGAGCCATCCAACGGCACAAAATATTGGCGCAGCATCGGCGAGCTGAAAGATACGCCCGAATTTCGTCAATGGTTGGAGCGCGAATTTCCCGATGGCGCGGCGGAACTGAACGGCGACGAATGGTCGCGGCGCGATTTTGCGAAATTGATGGGCGCATCAATGGCGCTCGCAGGAGTTGGCCTAACGAGTTGTCGCCGTCCCGAATTGCATCTTGTCCCATTCACGAAAAATGTGGAATGGACGATCCCCGGCAAATTCCTGTACTACGCGACTGCGATGCCGCGGCGCAGTGGCGGCATTCCGCTGATTGCCACGACGGTTGATGGCCGGCCGATCAAGCTTGAAGGCAACCCGCTACACCCGGCCAGCGGCGGCACTACGGACACGTTTGTCCAAGCGTCAATTCTCGATCTTTACGATCCGACCCGCTCGAAACGTTTTGTCCAGAAAGGGAAGGCGAGCTCTCGGGAAGAATTTGAGAAATTCCTCGGAGATTTTGGCAAAACCATTTTGAACGACCAGGGCCGTGGTCTTGCATTTTTGGTTGAGGAGACGAATTCGCCGACGCGAGAACGTCTTCGCACGGAATTGGAAAAGAAATTCCCGGGAATGCGGTGGTGCGTTTACGAACCGCGCCTTGGTCAGGAAGCAAATGTGGCGATGCAAACAGGTTTCGGCCCCAACGCACGGGTGGTGCCGAAATTAGATCGCGCCGACGTAATTCTTGCGTTGGACAGCGATTTTCTCGATTGCGGTCAAGGCGATATCGAAACAGTGCGCGGTTTCACTTCGCGCCGCCGCGTGAACGCATCGAAGGACAGCATGAACCGGCTGTACGTGGTCGAACATCGCTTCAGCCTGACAGGCGCGATGGCGGATCATCGGCTGCGTTGTCCAGCCAGTCAGATTCCCGCATTCGCGCATGCGCTCGCTACGAAAATTCACGCGGGATCGAATGATTCCGGTCTGGGCTCTTTGCTTGGAAATTTCGAAGGCGCATCAAATACTTTCGACCAGCAATGGATTGAGGGCGTTGCCGCTGATTTAATGGCAAAACCAGGAGCGAGCCTAGTGCTAGCCGGCCCGACACAGCCGGTTGCCGTGCAGATGCTGGTTTATGCAATCAATGCTGCGCTGAAAAATGTCGGCCAAACGCTGGTCGTGCGTCAGGTGCCGCGTAACTCGAAGCAAATCGACATTGCCCAGCTCGCAACGGAAATAAATGAAGGTCGCGTCAAACAGCTGTTCATTTTCGGTGGTGACCCTGTCTACAACGCGCCGCGCGGCTTGGTAGAAGATTTACAAACAAAGGCGCCTATCGATTGGGCAGAGCTGCAAAAGAAAGTCCCGAACGTTGTCCGGCTTGGTTATCACGAGGACGCTACATCCGCGCAGAGCCAGTGGCATATTCCGCTTGCCCATTATCTCGAATCGTGGGGCGACGCCCTGACAGCCGGTGGCGATTATTTGTCGATGCAACCGATGATCCTGCCGCTTTTCGGTGGCCTGAGTGAAATTGAGCTGATCAACATGCTGCTTGGCGGCGCGAAACTGCAAGGCCCGGAGCTGATACAGGAAACGTTTCGCCTAACGAATCCACCGGGCGATTTTCGAACAGTGTGGTCGCGCTTTCTGCACGACGGTTTTGCTGCACACGTTCAAAGCGCTGATCAGCAAGCGGCATTCAACGCCGGCGCAGCCGGAACTCTGCCGCGTGATTCCGCGTCGCTTCCGGCGCCTCCTACAGCAGAATCGCCGGAGATTGTGTTGACTGGCAGTTACGGCATGGACGACGGCCGCTACGCGAACAACGGTTGGCTTCAGGAACTACCTGACCCAGTCACGAAGCTGAGCTGGGACAATGCGGCGTTGATCAGTCCTGAATACGCAAAAAGCCTCGGCGTCGAAACTGGCGATCTGTTGCAGATCGCAATCAATGAAAAGAGCGCCGGCGGGACGGTGATGAAACGCGAGCTTGTCATTGCAGCGCTCGTCTCGCCCGGGCATGCCGACAACTCCGTTACGGTTACGCTGGGTTGGGCGCGCAAAATGCCGCAGTTTGTCGAACTTCCGTACGCAGGCGGCAATTTGAAAGAAAAACAGGGGCTTACAGAGCAGGCTGGGTTTAATGGCTATTTCTTGCGAACAGCAGCGAATCCGCATGTGGCGGTTGCTGGCGCGAAGGGTATCGAGACCGTGCAGGTGACCAAAGTCGGCCGCAGTTATCCGTTCTCGATCACACAGGAACATTTCAGCATCGAAGGCCGCGGTCTAATTCGCGAAGGAACGCTCGAGGGCTATCGCAAAAACAATGATTTCGCGAAAGAGGTTCCGGGCGCAGAAGATTTGCCGAATCCGCCGCCGAGTCTCTACCGCCATCCGCCACTGGATGCGCCACAGCAGTGGGGAATGAGTATCGACTTGAACGTGTGCACAGGCTGCAACGCTTGCGTCATCGCCTGCCAGGCGGAAAACAACATTCCGGTTGTCGGAAAACTACAAGTCGCGCATGGCCGCATCATGCATTGGATTCGTATTGATCGTTATTACGCCAGTCGCGAGCCATTCAATCAGGACAACGGAAACTGGCCGGAGCATCCCGAGATGGTGTTTCAACCAATGCCCTGCCAGCATTGTGAGAACGCGCCGTGCGAAACTGTTTGCCCCGTCAACGCGACCGTCCATAGCGAGGATGGGCTCAACGTGATGGCTTACAATCGCTGCGTCGGCACAAGATTTTGTTCGAACAACTGCCCTTACAAAGTACGGCGCTTTAATTATTTCGACTACAACCAGCGACCAGTCGGCAAGAGGAAGCTCGTCGGCGCATTGAATATCTTTGAAGAATACTTTGCGCCGCTTACCACCAAAGGCGCGCCTGACACCATGAAGATGCAGAAGAATCCTAACGTGACTGTGCGCATGCGCGGAGTCATGGAGAAATGCACCTACTGCGTTCAACGCATCGAAGAAGCAAAGATCGTCGCGCTCGCGCGCGCGGGAGCTTCGCCGGACAAGCGGATTCCGCGGGACTCTTTTACGACAGCGTGCGCGCAAGCTTGTCCAACTGACGCGATCGTTTTCGGCGATATCAAGGACTCAGAGAGCGGCGTCTCGAAGATGAAACAACAGGACCGTAATTACCGGATCCTGGATTATTTGAACATTATTCCGCGAACGAGTTATCTCGCTCGCCTTCGAAATCCAAATCTGAAAATGCCTGACGCGAAAGACGTCGGCATCGCAAGCCGGGTCGAGAAACTACCGGAGTAACTCGATTTAATATGGACGGAGCACCAGCAGCAGCACCGGAAGTACAGGAGGCGGAGAGGCGAATTGCGCATGTTCCGCTGGTCCTGAACCGGCGCAATTTCAACTGGCTCACACAGCGCATTACCGGCGTAGTCGAACAACCTGCGCCGCGATGGTGGTGGGTGTGTTTCATGATTACTGCGAGCATCGCAACGTTTGGACTTTTTTGCATTGGCTATCAAATTTCCACTGGCGTCGGCACATGGGGAAATCAGATCCCGGTCGGCTGGGCCTGGGACATTACCAACTTCGTTTTCTGGATCGGTATCGGACACGCCGGCACACTGATCTCAGCGATCTTGTTTTTGCTTCGCCAAAAATGGCGTACGTCGATCAATCGTTCCGCAGAAGCGATGACGCTTTTTGCAGTTATCTGCGCTGCGATTTTCCCAGGCATCCACGTCGGCCGGTTCTGGATGGCGTGGTATTTGGCGCCGATGCCTAACAACTGGGGCATCTGGCAAAACTTTCGCAGCGCGCTGATGTGGGACGTGTTCGCGGTCTCAACATATTTTACCGTGTCGGTTTTGTTCTGGTACACTGGTTTGGTTCCGGACTTGGCGACGTTACGCGATCGCGCGACCACGCGGATCAGGAAATTTCTATTTGGAATTTTCGCTCTTGGCTGGCGCGGCTCGAATCGGCACTGGCGCCATTACGAAATGGCGTATCTGCTGTTGGCCGGTCTATCAACACCGCTGGTTCTCTCCGTTCACAGCGTCGTATCATTCGACTTCGCCTCGACCCTTATACCGACGTGGCACACGACTATTTTTCCGCCTTACTTCGTCGCAGGCGCAATCTTCGGTGGCTTTGCGATGGTGCTGACGCTGCTCTTACCCGCTCGCGCGATTTTCAAGTTGCAGGACGTGATCACACCGCAGCACGTCGATAAAATGGCGAAGATCATTTTGTTGACTGGCTCATTCGTCGGTTACGCGTACGCGATGGAGTTTTTCATTGCCTGGTATAGCGGCGATCATTACGAGCGGTTCGCGTTTTGGAACCGCATTTTCGGCCCTTACTGGTGGTACTGGTGGTTCGGGATGCTCTTTTGCAACATCCTTTCGCCGCAACTGTTTTGGTTCCGCTGGTGCCGGCATAACGTGCTGGTCGTTTTCTTCGTCTGCATGTGCGTTAACGCCGGTATGTGGTTCGAGCGCTTTATCATTATCGCAGGCGGTTTGGTCCGCGATTTTCTGCCATCGTCATGGAGAGTTTATCACCCTACTTGGGTTGATATCTGGACGTACATCGGCACGATTGGAATTTTCACTTCGCTGTTTCTTCTATTCATTCGATTTCTCCCGATGATCGCGATGTCGGAAGTGAAGACGGCCACACCCGAGGCGGATCCGCATTACGGTGAGCCGCCGGAACCGGAATCGGTTTCCCACGGTGGAAAGGAGCGCATATGACGAGACTGCTTAGCGCTTCCTGTAGCCGCGTCTCTGTAAGATGCGTCAGCTGTGCGTTGGAAACACCTGAGTGTCGCGCCTCGCACAGCGAGGCGGCTACAGTATCGGCCCATGGAAAGGAGCGTACGCGATGATAACCACTCCGTATGGTCACAAGGTTTATGCCATGGCAGCGGAGTATCCGAGCGCCGCTGCGCTTTACGAAGCCGCGAAGCGCGTGCGCGATGCTGGCTTCCGACGATGGGATGTGTATTCGCCGTTTCCGATTCATGGAATGGACGGCGCGATGGGGATCGGCAAATCGTGGCTGAGCGGCTGGGTTCTGTTTGGTGGAATTTCGGGATTCCTTACCGCGGTGCTGGTCGAATTTGGCCCATCATCGTTTCTCTACCCGCTCACTGTCCATGGAAAGCCAAGAAATTTCTTCACCGTTCCAGCATTTTTCCCGATCATGTTCGAGCTCACGGTGCTTTTCGCCGCATTTTCGGCGTTCTTTGCGTGGCAAATCATGAATCGCTTGCCGCGCTGGAACCATCCAATGTTTAACTGGGAACGCTTCAGCCGCGTGACCAATGACGGATTTTTCCTGGCAATCGAAGCTCGCGACCCGCGCTTTACGGAAAACGGCGTGTACGAGTTGCTGGAACAAACCGGCGGGCGGCATATCACCATCGTGCACGAGGACTAAATATGCTCCGCGCATTCTTCATAATTTTTATCCTGTGCGCGATCGCGACACTCGCCGTGCTTGGATTTCGCGGGCAAAAAGGCACGAAGCCGCCGTTCGAAGTTTTCCCTGACATGGTGCGACAACCAAAAGTTCGCGCACAGGCTCCGCTCGATTTTTTTGCTGATGGACGCGGTCCGCGTTTGCCAGTAGCTGGCACGGTCCCCGTCGGCTACGAAATGCCGAAACCAAAGATCGAGAGCTCGCCGGTCGGCATGCCAGGAAGAGACGCGCCGGAAGAAGCGCACATGCGGATCGCCTTCAGCGCCGGAACGGATTATTTCAACACCGGCAAAATGGGCGACCAATGGGGAACCGGGATTCCGTTTCCAGTAACACGCGAGTTGATGGAGCGCGGGCAGCAGCGGTTCAACATCACCTGCGCAATGTGCCACGGCGCCACAGCTGCCGGCAATGGGATAACCAAACAATACGGGCTTGCGACCGTGATTTCGCTTCAGGATGATCGCCTTCGCAAAATGTCTGATGGCGAGATCTTCAACACCATTACAAACGGAAAAAACACGATGATGCCTTACGGGCCGAACATCGTCGTCGCGGATCGCTGGGCGATTATTGCTTACGTGCGCGCGTTGCAACGCAGCCAGCACGCGACGATTGCCGATGTTCCGGAAGATCATCGCGCGGAAATGGACAAACCGGCGTCACCGCCGCCGGCTACAGCGGCTCCTGCAAAATGAGCGAGCGTTCACATACGCCACCGATGCCGGAAGGCGAATATTTCGACAGCCGTCGATTTACCGGGCTTTCAACTCTGCTCGGTTTGATTGCCGTTGTCAGCCTGGTGCTCTGTCTTGTCGGCGCGTTCGTGAATCCGCATCAATTCAGTTACTCCTGGCTGTTTGCGTTCGTGTTCTTCTTTACGCTCTGCGCCGGCTGTTTCTTCTGGACAATCGTTCACCACGCGACTGACGCCAACTGGTCCGTAGTTGTGCGGCGTCAATTGGAAAACATCGCTGTGTTGTTAGGGGTGCTGGCAGTTCTTTTTATTCCAATCCTGCTGCTGCGCCGTCATCTCTACTCGTGGATGGACATTCCGCCGGGACATGAGGCGAATCTGGATTCCAAGCGCGCGTATCTCAATTTCCATTGGTTCTTTATTCGCGCGATTATCTTCTTTGGTTTCTGGATCGTTGCGTCTCAGTTGCTGCGGCGATTCTCCGCGCGCCAGGACAAAGACGGAAATCCGCTGTTCACGATTCGGATGCGCCGGTTGTCGTTCATCAGTCTGCCGCTGTTTGCCCTTTGTCTCACGTTTGGCGCAGTCGATTGGATGATGAGCCTCAACTACCGCTGGTACTCAACCATGTTCGGGGTGTACATCTTTGCCGGCACAGCGGGCAGCTCGATGGCGTTGCTCGTGCTGGTAATCACCGCTTTGCGCCAAGCCGGTTACCTCAAGGGCATCGTCACACTTCAGCACTATTACATCATGGGGAAATGGATGCTCGCGTTCTGCGTCTTCTGGGCCTACATCGGTTTTGGTCAGTACATGCTCATCTGGTATGCAAACATACCGGAGGAGACCCAATTTTTCCTGATACGAAATACGCAATCGTGGTGGGCACTCAGCATGATTCTCGTGATCGGTCGGTTCTTTGTGCCGTTCGGGATTTTGCTGTTGCAATCGATTAAGAAAAATCCGCACCAGCTTAGCATCCTTGCCGGTTGGATGATCCTTATGCAAATGCTGGACATGTATCTGATCGTTTTACCTGCGTTACACGGAACAGGCGTGCACGTCAGCATCTGGGATTTCATTTGCCTGATCGCGATCGGCGCCACGCTCAGCTTTGTTTATCTGCGAGTAGTACCCAGGACTTCGCTGTTCCCTGTTCGGGATCCGCGTCTGATTGAATCTCTCACCACCGTTAACTGAAATGGCCGAGTCCCAATCAGCTCACAGCATTGCTTACTCGCGCGCGCCATTGTCCACGTGGCTCGGTATCGTGTGTCTCTTCGTTTTATTCGGTATCATCGTGCTTGCGGTGATCGGGCCGTCGCCGCGCACGAGTGATTACGAAGAAGCGCGTGCAAAGAAGCGCATGGAAAAGTTGAAAGCGTTGCAAGAAGAAAACCAGAAAGACCTCACGACGTATGCGTGGGTCGATAAGAACAAAGGCGTTGCCCGAATCCCGATCAACCGCGCGATGGAAGTCACAGTTGCCGATCTGGCGCAAAAAAAGCCCGCGGCCGCCGGTCCGATTGCTACTCCCGCAGCGCAAACAGCGCCCACCGGAGCGTCGGCCGCACCTGCTGCTTCTCAACAGCCGGGCGCCGCGCAATCGAGTCAACCGAGCGCGCCTGCCGGAACGTCGCCCACTGCGCAGCAAGGAGCGGCGGTCTCAAGCTCGCCATCTGCAATCGCCGCGTCGCCTTCTCCAGCAACTCAACCATCACCACAGGCGCCCGCTTCTCCCGCGCCAGCCACGACGCCATGAACAGGCAGCACTTTGACCGCGCAAGCTGAATGAACACTACCGAAATCCCACTGAAAGATCCGGCGGTTTCCGCTGCTGCCGGCGACACGGAACAGTTGGAGCGCGCGTACATCGACGCATCGACGCGCGTGCCAGTGCTAATGTTTTATACCTCTGCGATCGCGTGGCTGATCGTGGGCACCGTTTTGGCGATGGTGGTCTCCTTCAAGTTGCACTCACCGGATCTGCTCAGTGGCATTAGTTTTCTCACGTGGGGAAGACTGCGCCCGGCTCACATGAACGTGATGGTCTACGGCTGGGCATCAATGGCCGGCATGGGCACGGCCGTTTGGTTAATGGCAAGATTGTGCCGGGCGACGTTGCGATTTCCACTGTTGATCGCTGCCGGCGCTGTTTTCTGGAATGTGGGCGTGCTGATAGGTGTGGGCGCAATCCTGCTCGGTGACAGCACCGGTTTTCAATGGCTCGAATTTCCGCGTTACGTGGCAGTCATTCTGTTTGTCGCTTACACCCTCATGGCTTCGTGGGCGGTGCTTATGTTTCGGCATAGGCGCGGGGAACAAATTTACATCACGCAATGGTACCTGCTTGGCGCGTTCCTCTGGTTCCCATGGCTCTATGCGGCCGGACAATTGATGCTCTTTGTCGTCCCGGTGCAGGGCGTTTTGCAATCGGCAGTGACTTGGTGGTATGCCAATAATCTGCTGTTTCTCTGGTTCGGCGCGATTGCCCTCGGCACGGCGTATTACATGATTCCGAAGGTGATCGGTCGTCCGGTTTACAGTTATCACCTGGCAACCATCGGCTTTTGGACGTATGCGCTTTTTTCAAGCTGGACCGGAATGACGCGATTGATCGACGGTCCGTTTCCGGCGTGGATGGTTACGGCGAGCATCGCCGCGACGATTCTGACGATGATTCCTGTCGCCACCGTGGGATTGAATCACCATTTGACCATGCAGGGATATTTCCCGCTGCTGCGCTACAGCCCGACTCTTCGCTTTACCGTCTTCGGCGCCATGTCTTACACGGTCTTTAGCGTCATCGGCGTGTTGATCTCGTTCCGGTCGGTCGCGAGCTATGTGAATTTCAGCGAGGTGAGCATCGCGTATACACACCTCGGCCTGTACGCGTTTTTCACGATGACGATTTTCGGTTCGATGTACTACATCGTGCCGCGACTGGTCGGCCGCGAATGGCGTTACGGTTCCCTAATTAAACTGCATTTCTGGGCATCGGCCTACGGCATCGGACTGATGACGCTCATGCTGCTCGCCGGCGGCTTTCTGCAAGGCGCGAACTTGGAAAACCCGGCGCTGCCATTCAGCGAGAGCATTGAAACAGTGTTGCCATATCTTCGCGGACGCAGCATTGCTGGCATTTTGCTGACGGTGTCGCATTTTATTTTCGCGTATCACTTCGGTCTGATGCTTTTGGGATTGGGCCGCACATCGACTGTCCCGACATTTCTCAACCCGGTCGAAGCCGAAACATCCGGAGGTCATTGATGAAAGGCCTGGCTCCTCTCTTCCTGGGAATCTTTGGCACGTTTGCCTTTTCGTGGATCGGTCTCACGGTCATTCCCACGTGGCAAATCGGACATCTCAGTCCTGAATCCGACGAAGAGGGGACGGACATTTATCCACGTCCGCAATCCGGAATGTTTAAACAGGGCGAGCACGTTTACGCAGCAAACGGCTGCGTCTATTGCCATACTCAACAAGTTCGCGCCGACTACATCGCCGATGATATCGAGAGAAAATGGGGCACTCGTCGCAGCACGCCGCGCGATTACATTTTTGAGCGACCGGTATTTCTCGGAAAAATGCGAATGGGCCAGGACCTCGCAAACATCGGCGCGCGGGCACCCGCGCCCGAAGAATCTCCGTCGCCTGCAGGAGCGCCTCAAGGAGCGGCGGTTTCCAGCCCGCCGTCTTCGCCTGGAACAGCATCCGCCGCATCACCCGGGAGTTCGCCGGCAACAGCCCCCGCAGCGTCACCCAGGACTTCACCTGCAAGCGCGTCTTCGCCAAATGCCTCACCTCCGCCCGGACAGGGCACCGGTGTTGCTTCGCCATCGCCCGGACAAATGGCGAACACTACTCCCGGTGGAAGCAGTCCGGTAGCACCGAGTGCGCAGACTCCCGGCGCGCCATGGCCGATCCAAACAGCCGGGCTGCCGCCGATGTATTCTGCCGCATGGCACCATGTGCATCTTTACGCGCCGCGCAGTATCAACCGTGATTCAAACATGCCGGCGTACCGTTTCCTCTACGAACAACGGCGCATCGGCGGAGAACGTTCTGCGGAAGCGTTGCAACTTTCGGGTCCCGACGCGCCGCCGGAAGGCTGGGAGATAGTTCCAACGTACGATGCGAAATGTGTCGTGGCTTATTTGATGGGGCTTAATCAATCTCATTCATTGAAAGACGTCAGATCGGTCGGAGCCGCACCTGCTACTGGTGGAGCTCCCGCGCCAGCGACCCAGGGCGCTTCGCCCGCTCCTGCAGCCGGAGCGCCTGCTGCTCCCAAGAAATAAGGCAATGAACGACGAACCGAAAACGCCGCTTCGCACAGGGCAGGGAATGGATTACGGCGAACAGGCCGACGTGCAACAAGTGCACGCCGCTGTGCAGCGCGAGAAACGCGAACCGCGCGTGGGCGCCGAGCCGCTGTCAATTTGGCTAATCGCGATCTATGGACTGGCGATTTTCTTTGGCGGCGCGTACCTCGGCCGTTACTCGGGAAATTTCATCACCGGCGGACTCGATCCGATGGGTTCACCGCCCGCGCCGAAGAAAGCAGTGGCAGGCGGACCGGGCGGCGGCGAGCAAGCTGAGCTTTCGCCGCACGACCGAGGCAAAAAGATTTTTGCGGCAAACTGTCAGACCTGTCACCAGGCCAACGGCCTTGGCGTGGCGGGCCAATATCCGCCACTTGCCGGTTCCGAATTTACGAATGGGGGCTCGCGGCGAATGGGCATGATCGTGCTCAAAGGCTTGCAGGGCCCGGTCAAGGTTAAGGGCCAGGAATATGGCTCGGCCGTAATGCAACCGTGGGACAAAACTTTAACCGACCAAAAAATTGCCGATGTCATGACATACGAGCGAAGCGAGTGGGGGAATAACGCCAGTCCCGTTACAGCCGAACAAATCGCCGCGTTACGCAAAGAACTGGCCAATCATCCCGAATCATTCGTCGAGCACGATATCCTCGCAGCCCCTGACGAAGATCTTCCCGGTGGGCCGGCAACCGCCGGCGGCGCACCGCCGAAACCCGGTGAAGCCGCAAAACCCGCCGCGCCACCAAAACCCTAGGGTAGCGCGCGCGTCCCGCGTGCTGGTTTCGGCGTCTCGCCGAAACAATCTTGGCTTCTTCACTGCTGCCTTTCAACGGGAGCGGAAAATCCCGAACGTAGTTGGCGGAATCAGCGGTGCAGCTGGATATCTTCGATCTCGCTGTGTGCGCAGTCATCAGGCAACTCGATTTCCTCGGCGCTGAAAACAACCGCGTCCTTGATTTCGCGGTTATTCGTTAGGCGGACGTCCACGCGCTGATAGCCCATCCCGCTTTCCGGTTGGCGGACAAGAAACTGCGTCCATCTTTCTGGCAAGCGAATCGTCATGGTGGAATCCGGGCAGGGCCGGTCACAGTTCTATCCGGCGACCCGTTTACAAAAATAACTTCCACACCGCCTTCTGGTTGTCCATAGGCAGGCTAGCGACGCCCCGCTGGAGTCTTGTTCTTAGCGGGTTCGCTAATCTCATTCGCTCCATTCAGCTGCGATGATGTCGGGATCGGATACATTAGAAATCACCACGAAGTAACGGTTCAACGCTTTAACGATTCAACCCTTCAACGTCCACGAAGCGATTCCTCGCTATTAGGTCAATGTCTGCGATTGGTATCATATGCCACTGGAGCCTTGCCCCACCTGCGGCTACGCGCTTTCCACCGTGGATCATCATTGCCGTCATTGTGCTACCGCATCACGGGCAATTCCGTCGCGGCCCTTTGATGCGAAACACCTGCAGCAAATGATTATTATGGGAGTGGTGGTCTTAAGCGTTCTCGTTTACTTGATCTTCGTTCGCTAACGAAAAGGCGCTGAGAGAGCAAGTCAGCCTGCGACCGGCACCAAGTAATAGCCTGGGCAGTCCTCCTCCAGATTGACTTTGCGGATTGCAAGACGAGCCTTTCTCATCATGGGCGACAAATCTCCGAAAGCGAATCAGAAACACAAGTCACAGCAACAGGCGAAAGCCAACAGCGCGACTCAGAAGAAACAGCAACAGGCCTCAGCCCCCAAGGCGGCGCCGAGAAAGAAGTAGACGACGCTGCCAAGCAGGAACCTTGATTCGTTAGGCGATTCCGCCCGGCTCAAGGCTTCGGCGTGCCAAGGAGGTCAGCCGCCTTTGCGCAAGGCTTCGGCGCGCAAGGAGATCGGAGGGCGCGGCTAAAGGCTGGGCAAGATGGCAGACATCGTTAGTATGCGGAACCGGTGACGCCTGTCTCATCCTCACACCCGACAAACCCGCGGCTGGCTTTGATCGCGATCGCGGCGGTGTTTGCGATTCTGAACGCCGATATCACAACGGTCAATGTGGCGCTGGTTACGCTCGGCAAAGATCTGCACGCGGATTTGGAAGACCTTCAGTGGGGACTCAACAGTTACATGCTGGCGTTCGCCGCTCTGATCGTAGCGGCCGGGCGGGTCGCTGATGTTTTTGGCCGGCGCCGTTGTTTGCTCGCAGGTGCAATTGTATTTGCGATCGCGTCACTCCTGTGCGGAATCGCCCCGACGCTTTCGGTGCTGGTTATCGGGCGCGTATTACAAGGCGCGGGCGGAGCGCTAATGTTGCCGGCGGGTATGGCTATCATCTCGAGTGTTTACAACGCAGAGGAGCGCGCGGCCGCTCTCGGGACATTGGTGGGTATCGCGGGTGTAGCGCAATCGATCGGGCCGCTAGTGGGTGGATTCCTTACCGCGGAGGTGAGCTGGCGATTGGTTTTTTTGATTAATCTGCCGCTCATCGTCGTGATCATGATCATCGCGTTGCGCGCCATTCAGGATTCGCGCGACGAGAATGCTTCGCACCGAATTGATATCGCGGGCGTACTTGTTCTCGGGATGGCGTTAACGAGTTTCCTTGTCGGCCTGGATCTCGTTCAGGGAAGCGATCGCAACCCGCCGCTGGCACTCGGACTGATCGTTTTGTCGCTCGCCTTACTGGTGGTCTTCGTAATCATCGAGCGCCGCACGACCAATCCCATCGTTGACAGCAAGCTCCTTCAGATACCGGCCTTTTTCTGTTCCTGCGTGGCCAGTTGTTTCCTTGGATTCGTCTTCTTTCTCTTCCTGTTCATGGTCGCGGTTTATTTGCAGGAGGAATTTGGTTACAGCGCGTTGACTGCGGGAATCGGCCTGGTTCCGTTCAGTCTTGTTCTTGCCGTAACTGGAGTCACGTCCGGACGCCTAACGAGCCGATTCCCACTGCCCACACTGCTAATCGTAACTTGTGCGTCGATGACGCTGGGACTGGCGATCCTGTCATTTGTCCCGGTATCGTACGGATACAGTGGAATGGTGATTCCATTTCTCCTGATTGCCGCCGGGGCCGGGCCCGGATTTACATTGCTAAACACCGTTGGTCTCGCCTCGGTTTCGCCGGAACGCTTCGGTCAGGCAACGGGAATGATCTACATGTTTCGATTCGGTGGAGGTGCGATTGGCGTCGCCGCCGCGAGCGAACTTCACGGTGCCTTTTTCCAGGGCCATCTCGCTTTCAGATTATCTGAAACGCCATTGTCATTCGCACAACAGAAGCTCTTGGAACAGCCCGGCGCAGTCGAACGAATCGGAGCGATCGATGCCGGGCTGATCGGAAGTCAGGTCGAACTGATTCGCCAGGCGTTTCACGAGTCATTCGCGGCGGCGTTCACCGACACGTTGCGTCTGAATCTGATCTGGCCCATTGCGATCGCAATTTTGGTGGCAATAACGCTAAGGAGTAATGAAGCAAAAACGGGTCACATTTAAAAAGAGAAGTAGGAATTAAGAAGGAAGAATTATTAAAGGCCGCGGACGCAGCGATGTTCGATGTTTGATATTCGGATTTCGAATTTTGCTCGTCCCCCGAGTTAGATGCGATCATGCGATCGCCTCGGCGAGCAACTCCGCGATGTGCTTCGGGCGGATGCTCGTTAGGTCGGTAATTTGATGGCGGCAACTTGTGCCTGACGCGATTACTTCGGTCCCCTGGGGTTGATTGTCGATTTGGTCGAGCAAGCGTTGCGCGACCTGGAGCGATAGATCGTATTTTTCTGCGAGCGCGCCGAATGCGCCTGCCATTCCGCAGCACGCTGTGTCCAATACAGTGGCTTTTCTTCCGGGCAAACGTTTGGCCAGCGTCGCCATGAACGCCGGATTGAGAATCGATTTGGCATGACAATGCGGGTGGATCACTACGGTTGCGGAGCGCTCATTGAAATGAAGTGCCTCCGGTTCTTTTGCCAGTAAATCGGCCACGAATTTCTCGAACAGGAAACAGCGTTCCGCGATGCTTTCGGCATTTTCGATTTTCAGCTCACGGTAATCTTCGATGAACATCGACCAGCAGGAAGGTTCTAGAAACAAAATTGGAGCGTCAGATAGTTCATTGTTAGCGGCCGATCCGCCTTCGCCGAGGCTACGGCGGACAAGGAGTTGAGAGATGTTGTGTTTGGCCAGCTTTGTTGCGGCGTCAAGGTTTCCTTGGCTAAATGCAGGTCGCCCGCAGCAGCGGTGGTCCTTTACGAGCGAGACTTCGAATCGAAGCGCTTCAAGCACTTTCACCGCAGCAATGCCGATGTGCGGTTCGTGATACCGCACAAATGTGTCGTCCCAAAGAATGACTTTGCCTCGTCTGGGGAGCGCGGGCGCCTCGCCCGCTGTTTTTGGCGCCCCGCCGAAAATCGGTGTGCTGGCTCTGGAGTTTGAGGAGATTGCGTTGCTTAGTGCGTCCCGCGAGGCGCGGGACATAGCGGGCGAGGCGCCCGGGCTCCCCGGACGATTGCTAAACCATTTGTCGAAGCGTTCACTTGCATAATGAGGTAGCGAGCGTCGTGCAGAGATTCCAATTGTCTTCTCCATTGCGATGCGGGTCGCCTTCAAACCGAGAAACCGATTCGTCAGCCTCGGCATGAGACAGCCGAGTTTGCCTAACAAATCGACATTGCTCAGAATACGTTCGCGCAAAGGCAGACCATCGCGGCGCCATCGTGCATGAAGCATTTCAGCCTTTAGCAACGCCAGGTTCACGTTCGACGGACATTCTGGCGTGCAACCTTTACAGGAGAGACAGTTGCTCAGCGCGGCTTCGAGCTCGGCGGATTTCAGCGGGTCGCCAAGGAGTGACGGCCTCCCAGCCGCCATGTTTCGACGCCTGCCCAAGCCGTCGAGTTCGAGCGCGGCCCGAATGATGTTGGCGCGGCCGCGCGTGGACATCACTTCATCGTGTGTGGCGATGAACGTGGGGCACATGATGCCGGTCTGTTTGAGGCAGCCGCCGCAGCCGTTGCATTGCTCGAGGTTGCCTGTGAACGACCGGTCTTTGAATGCAAAGGCGAGCACTGGCTGAAATGGAAGCTCGAGCGGACGAGTAAAATTCTCGCGCAGATGATTGTCGATGTTGGTAGGGACGCCGCGCTGCGGCGTCCGGACATCGCAGCGCGATGTCCCTACCTCGAAAATTTTACCAGGGTTGAAAACATTTTTGGGATCGAACGCGCGTTTGATTTCGCGCATTACGCCCAGCAACTGATCCCCAAGTTGGTCGCGCATATATTCGGTGCGCGCGATGCCAACACCATGCTCGGCGGAGAGCGAACCTTTGAACTGACGCACCAGCGCGGAGGTTTCGTCTGCGATTTGCCGGAATTTTTTCAGATCGGCGGCACTGTGCATATCGAGTACCGGTCGCACATGCAAAAGTCCGCTGGCGGCATGCCCGTAATAGCTGGCCGTCAGCCCCAGCGGTTTCATGATGGATTGCAAACCGCGGACATATTCGGGCAATTGCGCGGGCCGAACGGCGGCGTCTTCGATGAACGCGACCGGCTTCGCCGGTCCGATGCATCCCGTCAAAAGCGACAAACCGGATTTGCGCACGGACCAGACCATGTTCATTTGCGCCGGGTCGGTGAGAATCTTTGTGCGCAGTCCGATTTTTCTGGATTGCAAAACCGACAAACGCTCCGCGACGTCTTCGTAGAACTCGACGATCAAAATCGATTCGCACGGGTTCAATTCCAGTTCGAGCAGATCGCGCGCGGCCTGAAATTGAAGTTGACCTTTGGTTCCATCGAATAATGGCCGATCGATGTGTTCGATCGCGGCAGGCTTTAGATCGAGAAGCTCAACCGTCGCCTGCATTGCTTCCGCTACCGACGCGAAAAAGATCAGACCCAAACCTTTCTCGCGGGGCAGGGGAGAAATGTTGAGTTCAGCGGCGAAAATGGCTGCCAGCGTTCCTTCGCTCCCGGCCAGAATATTGGTCAGATCATTTGGCACGCTCAGGAATCGTTCGATGCCATAGCCGGGCCAGCGTTTGATCAACCCCGGCGGCCAGCGGTCGGCCATTTCGGTGCTCGCTGCGCGAACGAGCTTATCAATCTTTGCGCGCTCTTGGCCTAACGAGTCATGGCTGTCGCCGATTTTTTCAACGCGGCCGTCAGCCAACACGATTTCCAGTGAAATTACGTGATCGGCTGTTGTGCCGTAAATCGGGCAACGCGCGCCGGACGAATTGTTCGCTATCATTCCACCGAGCGTTGCACGGGAGCTCGTTGCTACGTCGGGTCCGAAACAAAAACCGTCCGGCTTTAGAAAGTCGTTGAGTTGGTCCAGCACAACTCCAGCCCCGACGCGGACGCTGCGTTTTTCAAGATCGAGATCGGTAATCTGTCGGTTGTGACGCGAAAAGTCGACGATTAATCCATCGCCAATCGCATTACCCACCAGACTCGTGCCGGCGCCGCGAGGCGTGATGGAAAGACCTGCATCCGCTGTTGCATGAATGATAAGACTCGCCTGCTCTCCGGTTTTCGGAAACGCCGCACCGACCGGGTGTATTTGGTAAATCGATGCATCAGTCGAATAGAGTTGACGGGTCAGATTATCAAACCGCACGTCGCAACCCGTCTGTCTGATTTTCCTTTCCTGTGTCGAAGTCATGTTGTCGTTCCGGGCGAAGCAAGGATACGGATCTTAGAAAACAATCAGAGATGTTTCGCTTCGCTCAACATGACAACTGGAGCAAAACATGCCGACGCTTGCAGGGAAGCTGTCAGCTTCCCCTACAGAAGATCCATTTGTGCGTCCTCTTGTACGGTCTGGGCGAAACGAACGCCGACGCCGATCAGGCGTACGGGCTTCCCAGTTCGCCCAAATGCTTCCCCTAATAGCGAGCGAAATCCTTCCAGCGTCGGCGCAAGTCCCGCGCGCTCGGCTGTGGTGCGCGTGAAATCGTTGAACTTCAGTTTCACGAAAATCTTTGTGATCTCGCGCGTTGATTCTTTTTGCGCCAGATCAGCCATCACATCCTGGAAGAGCTCTTCGAGTTTTTCTTCGCATTGCTCGAGCGTGGCGAGATCGACAGCGAACGTTTCCTCCGTGCTTAGCGATTTGCGCGGACGATCGGGTTCGACCGGCCGATCGTCGATGCCGCGGCAAAGGTCGTAGAGCTCAAGGCCGAATTTGCCGAATACGTTAATGAGCTCAGGCCGCGAGAATCGCTGGAGTTCGCCACAGGTTTTGACCCCGAGTTCTTCGAGTTTTCGTTCGCTCTTCTCGCCGATTCCCCAAATCTGGCGCACGGGCAAGTCTTTCATGAAATCCCCGACTTGTTCCGGCTTCACTTCGAACTGGCCGTTGGGCTTGTTAATTTCACTCGCGATTTTCGCGATGAGCTTGTTTGGACCAATCCCCGCGGAAGATGTGAGTTTCGTCGTGCGAAAAATTGCACTGCGGATTTCCTGCGCGAGTGCTGCCGGCGCGGTCGCGGGCAAACTGACATCAAGATAAGCTTCATCGAGAGAGAGCGGTTCGATGATCGAAGTGAACTGGTAAAGAATTCCACGGATGACCGCGGCTTCGCGCCGGTAAACATCAAACCGCGTCGGCAGCACAATCAAGTTCGGGCAGCGTTGCAGCGCCATGAACGTCGGCATGGCTGAACGGACACCGAACTTGCGCGCCTCGTAATTGCACGTGGTCAAAACGCCGCGTCGCTCGCGTGCTCCGCCTACGCCGACAGGTTTGCCACGTAGCGAAGGCCGATCCCGCATCTCGATCGCTGCGTAAAAGCAGTCCATATCGAGGTGGATGATCGCTCGTACGTTCTGTTCGTTTTGCACTTGGAAATTTCGCACACCGCACGCGGGAGACCATAGGGCGTTTTCTCAGGTGATTTGAAATTTCTCGCTTTGCAATCAGGCTTCTCTTTCGATATTAACCACCGTAACTTTCTTCTGAAATGGACACTTCGACTTCCGTTGACACCCATCACGAACCGCACGGGCATGACGCCGCTCATGAGCATCACGAGCTCGGATGGTGGCGTAAATACATTTTCTCGACCGACCACAAAGTGATCGGAATTCAATACGGTCTGTGCGGGCTGTCATTTTTGTTCCTTGGCTTTTGCCTGATGATGCTGATGCGCTTTCAACTGGCTTATCCCGGCCAGGCATTGCCGTTGATCGGCAAATGGCTGCCACACATTTTCAGCGCGGGCTCGATGCCGGATGGGAAAATGACGCCTGATTTCTACAACTCGTTAGGCGCGATGCATGGCACGATCATGATTTTCGCCGGGGTCGTGCCGCTCGCCTTCGCGGCGTTCGGCAATTTCGTCGTGCCACTTCAAATCGGCGCACCGGATATGACATTTCCCAAGATCAATGCGGCAAGTTTTTGGGCTTTCGGAGTAGGCGGCGTGATTATGTTGATCAGTTTCTTCGTGCCGGGTGGACCGGCCAAGAGCGGTTGGACGTCCTATACGCCATTGTCCGATATCGCCGATACGGGTCCGGGACACAATGCCATATTCAATGGGCAGACGCTCTGGTTGATCGGATTTATTTTTCTGATCACCTCGTCGCTGCTTGGCGCCATCAATTTCATTACAACAATCATTCAACTGCGCGCCAAAGGACTGACCTGGATGCGTCTGCCGTTCTTCGTCTGGGCCCAATTTGTTACCGCGTTTCTGTTGGTGCTGGCGTTTCCACCGCTCGAAGCGGCAATCATCATGCAGTTAATGGATCGGGTCGCGCACACCAGTTTCTTCCTTCCGGTCGGCATGGTCGTGAATGGCGCGCCGGCATATATCAGCGGCGGCGGTAGCCCGCTTTTGTGGCAACATCTGTTCTGGTTTCTCGGGCACCCGGAAGTTTACGTGCTGATTCTGCCTGCATTCGGCATCGTGGCCGAAGTTCTAGCCAACAATTCGCGGAAACCGCTCTGGGGTTATAAATCGCTGGTCTTCTCGGTGCTCGTAATCGGTTTTCTATCGTTCATCGTTTGGGCGCATCACATGTGGCTCACCGGCATGGGCGCGGCCGTGAGCGCATTTTTCCAGACAACAACGCTCCTGATATCGATTCCGTCGGTCATCATTTTGAGCGCGTTCTTTATTTCCCTTTGGGGCGGCTCAATCCGCTTCAACGTGCCGATGCTCTTCACCACGGCGTTTCTGCCGATGTTTGGGATCGGCGGCCTTACCGGCATTCCGCTGGCGTTCAACTCAGCCGATCTCTATCTGCATGACACCTATTATGTCATCGCGCATTTCCATTACATCGTTGCGCCGGGCACAATCTTCGGACTGTTCGCCGGCGTTTATTTCTGGTTCCCGAAAGCGACCGGCCGAAAGATGAGCGAGTTCTGGGGGAAAGTGCATTTCTGGCCGACGCTAATCTGCATGAACGCGATCTTTCTCCCGATGTTCTTGCAGGGCATGGCTGGCATGCATCGTCGCTGGTATGACGGCGGGCAGGGATGGAACCTGGCGAATGCGCACACGGTTTGGGGATTAACCGGTTTCGAATGGAACAAGCCAATCTCGTGGGCAGCGTGGATCATGGGGCTCGCTCAGATTCCGTTCATCATCAATTTTTTCTGGAGCATTAAGCACGGCGAAAAAGTGAACGACAATCCGTGGGAAGCGACGACGCTCGAATGGACTGCGCCTTCGCCGCCGCCGCACGGAAATTTTCTCACCACGCCAGTTGCATATCGCGGCCCGTACGAATACAGCCTGCCCGGGCGCGAACGCGACTTCACGATGCAAAATGAGCCAGTGGAACCCGCAGAGCGAACACGTCGCAAACCTCCCGCAGAGCTCATCCACGTGTAACGGTTTCGATTACTGAATCATGGAAATTCCGTATACAATCTCCACTCGACCGGATACAGGCCTTTGGAAC
>DASXHS010000180.1:0-16179 GCA_036488345.1 Candidatus Udaeobacter sp. | reverse complement strand
ATTGTCGGCGTGAACGGAACCGGGAAAACAACATCGACAGCAAAGCTTGCTCAGTACCTCACGAACGCCGAACACTATAGGGCGTCTCTGTCAGACGCCTCGGCGTTTCACAGAAACGCCCCACAACAGCATCAACAGAGCGTCATGCTCGCCGCCGCAGACACATTTCGCGCCGCCGCTATCGAACAACTCGATATCTGGGCAAAAAGACTCGGCGTTGAAATCGTTCGCGCCCAGCATGGCGCAGATCCCGCCGCGCTTTGTTATGAAGCGTATCAGACGGCAGCCAGGCAGGAGATTAACTTTTTGCTTTGCGACACTGCCGGCCGGCAACACACGAAAGCAAACCTCATGGCCGAGCTGCAGAAGATAAAACGCACCCTGGAAAAACTCGATGCCGAGTCACCGCAAGAGACGTTGCTGGTCGTCGATGCGAGCACAGGCAGCAATGCACTAAGTCAGGCGCGAGAGTTCCACAACGCGCTTGGACTCACTGGCCTGATCGTGACCAAACTCGATGGCAGCGGCAAAGGCGGCATTGTGGTGGCGATCCAGGACGAACTTAAAATTCCCACGCGCTTCGTCGGCACCGGCGAAAAGCTCGACGATTTCGCGCCGTTCGAGCGCAAAACTTACCTCGAGAATTTGTTGTGAGGCACGAGCTGCGCGCTTGTAAGTCGAGCGCGTCGTTAACACGCTAACGCGCGGCAGAAACTCCCGGCAATTGAAAGAACGTCAGGCATACAAACACCGCCGCGCATACACAGATCAGGTCCACAAGCAGCATCGTGCTCAGAGCGTATCGGGTGTTTTTGATCTTCACACTGCCGAAGTAAACGGCGATGACATAAAACGTTGTCTCCGCCGCGCACTGAAAGACGCAAGATAAACGGCCGGTGAAGGAGTCCGCGCCGTATGTCCCCATCGCATCGAGCAGAAATCCGCGGCTGCCGGCCGAACTGAATGGCCGAAGAATTGCGATTGGCAGCGCATTCACGATCTGGTCGTTCACGTGAATGGCACGAAATACCCTCGTCAGCGAGTTCGCGAATATGTCGAATAGTCCACTGTTCCGGAAAAGTGAAATCGCGACGAGCATGCCGAGGATATACGGGAAAATAATACGCCCGACTGCTAGCCCGTTGTAAGCGCCTTCGACGAATGAGTTGAAGATCGTGGTGCCTTTTGCCGCGAATTCCTTCTCGCGCAACAGACTGTAACCAAAAATCGCGAAGATTAGGCCGACCAGCAAACCGTTAGAGAGATTGCCGGTGAAATGGCTTTTGCTAATCAGATCCAGCCGCGTGATGTAAATAAGCAAGGCAGCGATCACCGCGACGATTCCGCCGATTGCAATGACAATCGTCGCGTTAAGCAAATTGATCCGCTGGCGCATGCCGACTAGTACGAGCGCCGCAACCGTGCCGATGAAGGATGTAATGATGCATGGCAGCATCACGTCGGCCGGGTTCAGCGCATGCTGCGCCGCCCGATAACTAATAATCGAAGTCGGGATGAGCGTCAGCCCCGCTGCGTGCAAACACATGAACATGATCTGCGGATTGCTCGCGCGGTCCTTTTGATCGTTCAGTTCCTGAAGGCTCTCCATTGCCTTTAAGCCGAACGGTGTCGCCGCACTGTCGAGTCCGAGGAAGTTCGCTGCGAAATTCAGCGTCATGTAAGAAATCGAGGGGTGACCGCGCGGTACCTCCGGAAAAACGTGGACGAAAATCGGACTCAGGAGTTTTGCGACCCGTTCCGCAGCGCCGCTGTCGATCAGCAGCTGCAATATACCGCTGAAGAAGGACAAGTAGGCAATCAGCGGTAACAGGAGGTCGAGAATCGTGTTCTTGCATGTTGGCAGGACACCGTCGGCAGCCTGTTTGCCGGAGTAGACCTTCACCACGCCATTGTCGAAGGTGTAGTTATCATTCCCAATCGTGACCTTGTGATCGGGCGCGGTTTGCAAGCTTTGCTGCAATTCAGGTGGCAGCTGTTCAATGTAATACTCGCGTTGCAGCAGCGGGTCGTCCTTCTTGCCGTTAACGGCAAATTCGATGGCGTAGTATCGACCGCTGAATAGCAGGAGGAGCAGATAACCGATCGAAAAGAGGAAGAGAGCAACCCAAAATCTGCTTAACGCCATTTGGAGCTAGTTCGCGGGCTGAAATCGCGTCACGACCGCACTTAAAGCAGTACGCTCGATGCGCCGCAAGCCCAAAACTGAATCGCGGCAGCGGAACAATCGATCGCTGAACACCGTCGGCATTTCCCGAAGCCGGCCGACAGGAATGAACGCGTCCCAACCATTTTATGTCTAATTTGCGAATTTAATTATGAAGGGAAGTTCTGCGGCATCTGGCTCAATCAACGCAATTCCGCGTGAACTTAAGGACTGCTAAACGGAACAATTCTCACTCGAGAAAACACAATGAGACCAACGCGACTAACGTACAAACACAAACACTCATACAAAACTCTGTGGTTTGGGCTGGCCGGCACATTCGTGGTGATTGTCGGTTCTATTTTGTTCGGGTATGCTCAAGGGCAGAAGCAAGAAGCCGAGAAAATGAATCCGACCAAACCTGTTCCAGCCGACGCCGAGTTGCGGGAGAAATTAACCAAGGACCAGTACAAGGTAACGCGCCAATGCGGCACGGAAACCCCGTTTCACAACGCCTACTGGGACAATCACAAGCCAGGAATTTACGTCGACCTCATCACGGGAGAACCGCTCTTCAGTTCGCTCGACAAATTCGACAGCGGAACGGGTTGGCCCAGCTTCACCAAACCCATCAAGTCAGGGAACGTAACCGAGAAGCGCGATACTTCTTACGGAATGGAGCGCGTTGAGGTCCGCGGAAAATCGAGCGATTCGCACCTTGGCCACCTGTTCGATGATGGCCCGGCACCGACTGGTCAACGTTTCTGTGTGAACTCGGCCGCGTTGCGCTTTGTTCCGGTGGAAAAATTAAAGGAAGAAGGTTATGGCGAATATCTCTCGCTCTTCCAGCCACAGCAGCAAAAGGTTGGCGAACAACAGCAGGCGAAAAAGTAGCCGCAACTTGTTTCGCAGACGACACAATAATTGCCATGGCGTCTGACACAGACGCCCTACAGTTCGTCATTCGTCATTCGGGTTTCGTCGTTCACCGGTCGTATGCGTTTTGAATACAGCGACGTGCAATGTAGGTTCCGCTTCCCATGACCCGCGACGATTTTGACTACGCGCTTGAAAATACGCGTGTGATCCTTGCACCGGAGGGTCAGATCGCGACGTTCGGCAGCACCAGTTTCAATTTTTATTTGATTTCAGAGCAGATGGACCGTGTGAACCAGGTGCGGATTCGCAACGGGAAAATCCAGGCGGAACGCCCGCAGATTCTGACACCGGAGCATTACTGTCGCCTGCTACTGGAGGGCTTCGGAGACAAGGCGGAACGATACGTGGATCAATTGCGCGAGCACGCGCGGAACATCGCGGTGCTCCGTTACGGTTTTCAATTTCGCAAAACCGATCTAAACGAACAGACACTCAGCGACTCAATCGACACAGTGATCAATCGCACCAGGCGGCAAGTCGAAAATAAAAACGAACCGCTCAGCGCGATCATACAAGGCGTTGACGACGCGTGGGAAGTTTGCCTGCTCAAATTCACCATAGACCTTGTGGAGCGCTCCTCCGGCAGTAATCTCGGCGACTTTCGCAAGCGCGGTTTGATTTAGCCGGGCTTCATGCTTGTCATCCTGACGCGAATGCGGAGCGTTTTTGCGACGGCATAATCTCGGCGATTGTAGCAAACGCGTCTTGATTTGAAGCGTGCAGCGTATCAAAGATGCGCCCGGATGAATGAGCCCGCGTTTGCGATCGCGCGGCGGCCATCTTCGAGATGAGCATTCCACAAAGGCCACGCATGAACCATGTTTGGCCAGATCTCCAAGGTTACTGCGACATCCGCCACACCGGCCCGCGCCGCAAGTCGAGTGGCGTCATCGAGCAAGGTCTCGTTAGAACCAACCTGGATTAGCATCGGAGGAAAGTTTCTAAGGTCAGCGTAGAGCGGAGAGACGCGCGGATCTTTTCTGTCCATGTCAGCGGGAAGATAGGCATCCGCCAATTCATTCAGATATTCTTTGTGAATCAGCGGATCGGCCGCGGCTTTGCTCGCAAAGGTGGAACCAGACATTGTCAGGTCCGTCCATGGCGAAATGACCCACGCGCATGCGGGAAGCTCCTCGTGCGCATCACGCAAGCGACCGATCAATCCGAGAGTGAGTCCGGCCCCGGCGCTGTCGCCACCGATCGCGATCTGCGCCGCATCGATACCTTGATTTCGCAAAAATCGCCATGCAGTCAGCGCGTCGTCGTACGCTGCAGGAAACGGATGCTCCGGTGCCAGCCGATAGGTGACAGCAAGTGTCCGCATTTTCGCCGCCCGGCCCCCTTCAGTCACCCAACGGCGATGGCTCTGGATTGAACCGGAACAGTAGCCGCCGCCGTGGAAAAACATCAGCACGCGAGAAGAATCGCTGCCGGAAACGATGGAGTATTCGCCGGGCATGCCGTTCACATCGACGGTGGTCAATTCCACGTCGTCAGCAACGGGCCAAACGGTTCCAACCTCGTCGAGCCGTTTTCGCCTGGCGGGCCAACCAACCGGGCGTGGCTTGGATCGGAGTAGCGCGCGGACAGCATCTATTTCGCTTTGGGCCATTGTCTTCCTCTGTGAACCGTCGAAGCCGTCATTGAGAAGCGCTGAAATTTCGGCTTTCGTCAGTGCGCGCACCTTGGCATCCTGCGCACTCGGAGCAACTGAAAAATTCTTCGTCTGAGCTGACTATGCCGCATCATTACGACGCGATCGTCATCGGCGCGGGGCACAATGGCCTGACCTGTGCCTGTTATCTGGCCAGAGCAGGGCTGAAAGTCCTGGTGCTTGAACAATTTCACACCGTCGGCGGTATGACTGTCACCGAAGAAGAAACGTTGCCAGGCTTTTGGTCGGACATTCACGCGAGCGGTTATCAACTTGCAAATCTCTCGCCGGTTCCGACTGAACTGGGTTTGCTCGATCGCTACGAACTCATCGAACCGGAGATTCCTTTTTCACATGCATTTCCCGACGGCCACATCATTAGCGTCCACCGCGATATTGAAAAAACCGTCGCCGAGATAGCCCGCTATTCGGTCAAGGATGGGGCGACATGGCGTGCGCTGATGCACCAGTTTCTCGCGCAAAAGGATGCGATCACCGCAGCGATGTTTTCCCCGCCGCTTTCGTTTCCCGCAGCCGCAGCGGAATTTGCCACCTCGCCAGCCGGCATGGAAGCCTATCGGTTCAGCATGCAGAGCGTCAGATCGTGGGCGGGCCAGACGCTGGAATCCGAGGCAACGAAGACATTGTTCGGCTCCTTCGCTACGTTTTTAGGCGCCTCGCCCGACGATGCTGGAGGGGCACAGCTCGGTTGGCTGTTTGCCTCAGTCCTTCAAAACGCCGGGAACAACCTGGTCAAAGGCGGGATGCATCGCGTTACGCTGGCAATGGCTGAAGATCTGCAAGCACGTGGCGGAGAAATCCGTACTGGCGCGCTTGTGAAGAAAATTCTCGGCGACGCAAAGCGCGCTACTGCCGTGCGTCTGACAAGCGGCGAGGAGATTTCAGCTAGTCAGATGATCGTCTCGAATATCGACCCGGGTCACCTGATAATGGATTTGCTCGGAAGGGAAATGGTGGGAGCAGACATCGTGGACAAGATGAAGCTCTACGAGTGGGGCGATTCGGTCTTTGTTATGTTCGTCGCACTCGAGAGCCCTGTTAATTACAAGGCTGGACCCGCCGCGCGACAATCAGCGCATGTTCATCTTACTGAGCCGTCACTCGATTTTTTCTCGCGAGTATATCTGCAATGCCGCGGTGGGGCGCTACCGTCGGCGCCAATGATCGTGAGTTGGAACGATTCCGCGATAGATCCAAGTCGCGCACCAGCCGGCAAGGCGCTGATGAAATTCGTCGTGCTAAGTGTGCCCTACATCATCACTGGCGACGCTACCGGTAAAATTCCGGCACGCACCTGGGATGAAGCGCGCGAACCGTACGCCGATTATCTCATCGACCTCATCACTGCGAATTACATTCCCGACTTGAAGCCAAAAATTCTGAAGCGAGTCGCGCATTCACCTGTTGATATTTCGCGCAAAATCATTAGCGCCGTCCGCGGCACGCTCGGTCAGGGCGCGTTCCTCCCCTACCAAACCGGTTCGCTGCGGCCGATTCCCGAGCTTGGGCAATACAGAACGCCTGTGCCTAACGTGTACCTGTGCAGTTCCGGCAGCCATCCTGGCCCCGGTGTGTCGATGGCACCGGGAAGAAATGCGGCGCAGGTGATTTTCGGTGACTTGGGGTTGGATTTTAAGCGCGCGATCTCAGACTCTTGAAGGCGCACCTTCCAGATTCGCTTTGAAAAATTATCTCCAGCTCAATTTCAGTTTGCTCTACTGGATTTTCGTTGCGCCGTTCACGGGTCAATTTTTCAGGATCGCGCCGATCTTCAGGCAAATGGTTTTCATAGGCGTGCGCGCAGCGCCGATGGTAGCACTCACGGCGTTCAGTATAGGCGTGACACTGGCGATGCAGGCCGCCCATTCTCTGGAGAGTCTCGGCGCAGAAATGTACATCCCGGACCTTGTGATGCTCACGCTGTTACGCGAGATGGGACCGGTTCTAATCGCGGTGATCGTGATCGGCCGGAGCGGCTCAGCTGTGGCGGCCGAAATTGGCACTATGAAAGTGTCCGAGGAAATCGAGGCGCTCCAAGTGATGGCAATCAACCCGGTGCAATTTTTGGTGGTGCCGCGTTTCCTAGCCATGCTCGTCATGCTGCCGGTGCTTACGATTTTTGGGGATTACATCGGCATCCTCGGGGGATGGGCGGTCTGCTGTTCCGTTCTCGATTTTAATACTGCCGGCTATATCATGCGCGCGGTGCAAAGCGCGGACACCTGGGACTTGTACTCGGGAATGATTAAGAGTGTCGTATTCGCTTGGATCATTATCACGATCTCGTGCAACGCCGGGCTAAATGTCGAGGGGGGAGCCGAAGGCGTCGGTCAGGCGACTACCGCTGCGGTAGTGCAAGCTTTGCTTGCCATGCTAGTGATGAACGCAGTTCTGACAGGGATTTTCTTTTTCGCTGCATGAGGAAGAATGACGAAGCTCGAATGACGAATGACGAATGAATGGAACGCAATGACGAAGTTCGAATGACGAATGACGAACTAATGACGAAATCCGGAACGCCGCTCGACGAGTCCGACGACGCGTTTTGGGAGGACGCCCTGCGCCAATGATTTGTGAAGAGCCCGACACAACACGTGTTTATGATTTGGAAGAACGAACGGCACGATTCGGTGAAACAGTGATTGATTTTGCTAAGTCAATTCCCCAGAGCGCCGTAACACACCGTATCATTAACCAACTCTTCGGCGCAGGAACCAGCGTTGGAGCGAATTACGTCGAAGCTGACGACGCGATTTCAAAAAAAGAATTCCTGAAGTCGATCGGGACATGCAAGAAAGAGACACGTGAAGTGAAACATTTTCTGCGCATGTCCGTTCGTGCCGTCCCTGAATTGAAACGTGAAGCTCGGAAGTTATGGCTGGAAGCGCGTGAACTGCACCTGATCTTCGCAAAGATTTGGAGGAGCGGTAAAAATGGATGACGTGATCGCGATCACAAGCAATCAGGGAATCTCGTCGCTTATTCGAGCTTCGTCATTAGTTCGTCATTCGTCATTCGTCATTCGTCATTTCGAGCATGCCCGCTGACGCCACAATCATTGAAGTACAGAATCTCGTCCGGAAATTCGGCGATCGCGCTGTGCTCGACGAGCTGTCGTTCAACGTCCATCGTGGCGAGACTCTGGTGATTATGGGCGGCAGTGGTTGCGGCAAGAGCACACTGCTCCGTCATATGATTGGGTCCATGAAACCGACTTCGGGAGCGGTGAGACTTTTTGGGGAAGAAATCACAGGGATGAAGGAGCGCGAGATTGAACGAGTGCGCCTGCGATTCGGAATGTTGTTCCAATCCGGTGCGCTACTCGCGTCTCTCACAGTGGGCGAGAATGTTGCCCTGCCACTGTCGCAGCACACCAATAAGTCGCCCGACGAAATCGAACAAATCGTGAGAGGAAAGCTTGAGATGGTCGGCCTGACCGGATTTGAACATCTTAAGCCAGATGAAATCAGCGGCGGAATGAAGAAGCGCGTGGGGCTTGCGAGAGCGCTTGCTCTTGATCCGGAACTACTATTTAGCGACGAGCCGACCTCCGGGCTCGATCCAATCATGACCGCCGTGGTCGACCAGCTAACGCAAAAGTTGACTCAAAGCAGCCACATGACGGCAGTCGTCGTGTCACACGATATGACCAGTGCCTTTCGCATCGCTACGCGCATGATTATGCTCGGACATGGCTCGATTGTGGCGGAAGGCACGCCGGACGAAATTCGAAACAGTCCGAACGCTGAAGTGCAACAATTTATCAACGGTCGTGCCGATGGACCGATTCCGTTGAACCTTTCGCAAGAAGAGCATAAAGATCATCAACAGGTCCGGCCCCGGCCGTTTCTGGGTGCGCGGTTCCGTTTTCATCACAAGCATTCATGAAGCGCAATCTCGCGGATTTTTTCGTCGCCCTCTTTGTGATCGCGTGCAGCATCGTCCTGCTCGCTGCGCTTACTTTCGCCCTCTCAGGATATCACCTTAAGAAACCGACGCGTACTCTGCAGATCAATTACGAAGATGTGACCGGCGTAAAGGTGAATTCCGAGTTGCGCTACGCAGGCGCGCCAGCGGGACGCGTGATCGCGATGCGTCATCTTACCGCCAAGGAGCGTGATGCGAGCGCAAACAAGAAGGACGCTGTGCAGGTGACCGTTAGCCTGGACGAAGGAATTCCGCCGTTGCCCTCGGACGTAACTGCGACGCTAAGTTCGGATACGATGCTCTCTCCGAAATTCGTGGCACTTTCGGCGGGCACACCCGGTGGACAGACCCTGGCAAACAACGCGTCGATTGAAGGCCATCCCGCATACGGGCTGGAGCAAATCACTGCGGCCGCCGGTCCGTTGTTCGATAACGCAAACAAGTTGATCGATAATCTCAATGTCACAGTCACGGGACTAAAGAAGGATCTGAACGACTTCACCCCGAAACTCGGCCCACTCGCTGATTCGCTTAAGCTGGACCTGGACAACTTACAGAATGCGATCACGAATCTTGACGGCGTAGAAAAAGGCGCGAACTCGCTGTTCGGCACAGCTGATACTTTCATCAAAACGACGGACAAGCAGCTTCAGGAACAGATGAAACAGCTGCACGTGACCCTGTTGAACTTGAAAGTACTCACGACACACGCAAAGACGCTCGTTGATGAGCTCACCCTAAGACCAAACCGGATCATCTTTGGCGGGAAGCCTCCTAACCTCACGCCGGAGTCAGAAATCCTCAAAAGCTCAAAACCCGTGCCGGGAACAAAACCGTGATTTTAATACTCGGCACGGCTGCCCGGGGCGTGAGGCAGTTTGCGATACCGCCGCATCATTTTGAGAAAGCGAATCGCATCGCGCCCGGGATGGATCTTACTGATTTGGTCGGTGTAAACAGTCGTGATTGGAACTGATTCAATCTTGTAGCCTTTACGGCTGGCGATGATTAGCGCTTCAGTCTCGTAATCGTATCGGTGACCGCCGCCAAGCACGTCTGGAATTAACTCTCGATGCAGCATGCGGTAACCGCATTGCGTGTCCGGAATTGTTTGGCCACAAACTCGACTGATCTGATTGCTCATATAGCGGTTCACAACGCGACGCACCAACGGCATGCGGGCGACGTCGCCCATGCGGTTGCCTATCAAAAACGTGGGTCGGGTTACCGAGGCTGCGGCTAGCAAAAATCGATCGATCTCTTCGGGAAGATGTTGACCATCCGAATCCAGGAGGATCACCCACGTAATTTGTCGATCTTGTCCGCTGCTCGACGGATTTGCAGCCCCAAGCCAGTGCGCGAGTCCGGTCTTAATTGCTTCGCCTTTGCCTTTGTTTTGAGCGTGAACAATAACCTCCGCGCCGGCTTCGCGCGCGCATTGTTCCGTCCGATCGGTTGAGCCGTCGTCAACAACGAGAACGTGATCCAGCCGCTCGCGGGTTCGACGCGCAATGTCGCCGATGTGTTTCTCGTCCTGATACGCAGGGATAACCGCTGCGGTTTTCGATCTTATATCCTTCGTCATGTCGAGCGAAGTCGAGACATCCCATTGCAGAACCTGAACGAGTTGCCGCGGGGTTTCTCGACTTCGCTCCGCTTCGCTCGGAATGACAGTGATTGCAAGCTTGATGCTGTACCCGCGCTGTCCTCAGCGCAGAATAAAATGAATTCGCATTTAATCCGCTGAGGACAGCGGAAGAGTAGTCCGCTTCGATGCGATCAGCGACGCACAACCGGCTGAAAATCGGCCGCGTGATAAGAGCTGCGGACCAACGGTCCCGAAGCGACATAAAGAAAACCCTTTTGACGTGCGATGTCGCCGTAATAATTGAATTGCTCGGGTGTGATGTATTCGACAACGGGCAAATGCTTCGCACTCGGGCGAAGATACTGGCCCATGGTTAACACTTCGCAGCCGACCTCGCGCAAATCGTCCATGGTCTGGAAAAGTTCGGTCTCCTTTTCGCCAAGACCGAGCATTACCCCGCTCTTTGTCACAATCCCGCCGTTGCGGGACGACAGTTCCTTTGCACGCCGCAAAGCCTGCAACGATATCCGATACTTTGCGCGCGAACGCACGACAGGCGTCAGCCGTTCGACTGTTTCCATGTTGTGATTGTAAATGTCGGGCGCAGCGTTCAGCACCGTCTGGATGCACCAGTCGTGTGCGTGAAAATCCGGAACGAGCACTTCGATGACGATTGAAGGATCCATCTCGCGAATAGCACTGATCGTGCGCGCGAAATGATCTGCGCCGCCGTCTTTCACATCGTCGCGCGCGACGGCAGTGATCACGACATGTTTCAAATTCATCCGGCGCACTGCCTCCGCGACGCGCTTTGGTTCGTCGTCTTCCAACGCGAATGGTTTCGCCGTTGTCACTGCGCAAAATCCGCACGCACGCGTGCATCGATCGCCGGCGATCATGAAAGTAGCAGTCCCCTGGCTCCAGCATTCCCAACGATTCGGGCATTGCGCGCTCTCGCAAACCGTGTGCAATCGCAAATCGGAAATGAGCGCTTTGGTCGAAAAGAAAACCGGATTCGAGGGCAACCGCACTTTGATCCAGGACGGCTTCTTCGCCTGGTGCAGGGCTGGATCGATCTTCGCGCAGGACATTTCAGAGAAAAGTTACAACGTTAAAAACGTTACAAAAGTTAAATCGCTGCGTATCGCCCTGACTAATGCCTGCGCCGCATCACCGTCGCACACCTGGTCGAGCAATTTCGGTTTGCCCGCAGCCGGCATTCTTTCTACGATTTCTGGCATGACAGCGATCCTGTCGCATCAAGTTTCAAACTCAACCCGGATTCTCGTTAGGCGGCTTGGTAACCACAATATGCCCAGAGCAACGATCCGTTTTGATCCTGGCATTCCCGAGTGGGTGGCCAGGGACGCGCTGCCTGATTCCCGTCGCTGCACCCGGATTGGCGCCAAGCCGCATGAGTACAAGAAAAAGACCGGAGGCCTTTCATGTCCAAAGTTTGGTTGGTGACCGGCAGCGCAAGCGGACTGGGCCGCAACATCGCGGAAGCGGTGCTCGCATCGCGAGATCGACTCGTCGCCACCGCCCGCGATCCTCGCCGCCTCGAAGACCTGGTAAAGAAGTACGGCGATCAGATACGCACTGCTCCCCTCGACGTGACCGATGAGCGGGAGGCGTACGCCGCCGTGCAGGCAGCGGTGGACGCGTTTGGGCGTCTCGATGTCGTCGTCAATAACGCGGGCTACGCCGATATCGCGCCCTTTGAACAGTTGAGCGCGGAGAGATTCAAGGCTGTGGTCGACACCAACTTCTATGGTACCGTCAACGTGTGTCGGGTGGCGATCCCGATCATGCGAAAGCAGAGGAGCGGCTGTATCCTTCAGATATCATCGGTCGGAGGCCGCCTCGCCCGGCCTGGCAATTCGCCGTATCACGCGGCCAAATGGGCGGTGGGAGGATTCACCGAGTCCCTCGCACAGGAATTGGCTCCCCTTGGCGTCAAGGTGTGTGCGCTCGAACCCGGTGGGATGCGGACCAACTGGGGTGCGCGCGCGAACCAGGATACTCCGGACTTGCTCCCGGACTATGAACCGTCCGTCGGCTCAGTCGTCAAGGCTCTGGAGTCTTACTGGGGCCACGAGACCAGCGACCCAGTCAAGGTCGCTCAGGTCATCCTTCGATTGGCTGCCGCCGATCGCCTGCCTGCACATCTCCTAATAGGCAGCGACGCGGCAAAGAACGCCGGCGACGCCGAAGCCACCCGTGCAGCCGACGCAGAGCGCTGGCGAGACATCAGTGTGTCGACCGACTTCGACGCACGCGGCGCGTTGCCTGATGTTCGATTCTGAGCGAGATGATTTGTGGTTGCCACGTCGGTACGCCTAACCATGCGATGGAGGCAACCACTGACCGTTCTACTTAAGAAAGTTGAGGATTGAGGGATGATAGTTGAGAGTAAAACAAAGCTCGCCGCCGCCAGCGGTGGCTCAGGTCCGTCTCGTTAGGCGTTGCTACCCGCCTCGTGTGAATGAAAGCTATCTCGCCATCGTGAGTTCGATCATCTATCGCCAGATTCACCCGTCGGAGACCGCAGGCGTGTCCTCTCTTGCACGCGAGGTGTTCGACCAGTTTGTCGCACCGCATTACCAGACCGAGGGCGTCGCGGAGTTTCACCGTTACGCTTCTGCCGAGGCCCTTTCGCAGCGTCACAAGTCCGGTCACATCACCTTAGTTGCCGAGCACTCAAGCGAGTTGGTCGGCATGCTCCATTTGCGCGAGCCTCGTCACGTCTCCATGCTCTTTGTTCAGTCTTCCCGGCAGCGGGACGGCATCGCTCGTGGCCTGCTCGCCGCTGCGGGTGCTCTAGCTGGCGATACGGATTGCGAGTTCACTGTCAGCTCTTCACCGAATGCCGTTTCCGCCTACGAGCATTTAGGTTTTCGTATCACTGGTTCGGAGCAGTGCGTTCACGGCATTCGCTTTGTGCCCATGCAACGTCTCTCGCTTAATGCCCGCAACGCCTAACCATGTGATGCAGCCAGCCGCTTCACGGCGTACGGCTTCACTCTTGATGAGTAACATACGTTCATTTCAATTCAGCCTTGCTCTCATTAGCGGTGACTGATCTTGTTCTCGTTAGGCCGCTTTGACCGATTCTGATCGACTGACATCGCTTGTGCTGATGAAATAAAAATATGAAACGAATGCTGATTGGTTTAGCGCTGCTGGGGCTGGTCGGGGGCGGATCCGGGCAAGAGATGAAGATGATGAAGGCGGAGGACTTGGTGTGGACAGAGCATCCAGTGTTCAAGGGTGCCCAGACGGTAATCTTAGTCGGGGACCCGACGAAGGCTGAGACGATAGTGCAGCGGACGAAGTTTCCGACGAACTACAGGGTACCTCCGCACACGCATCCGTATACAGAAGTGGTGACGGTGTTAAGCGGGAATTACTGGAATTCTTTTGGGCAGAGCTTTGATAAAAGTAAAGGGGTGGAGCTGCGTCCTGGGAGTGTGTTCGTGCTTCCGGCTGGGCACGCGCATTATACGTGGACGGAAGATACGGAGGTTATTGTCCAGGTGACTTTTACTGGCCCGGCGGGCGTGACCTTCATTAATCCTAATGACGATCCGCGAAAAAAGAAGTAGAACACAAACTCGGCAAAGTCCGGATGCCTTTGCTCCAAACCGATTATCGCCGACTTTGTTCGCCCAGCCTAACCAATCACGATGAAGCAGACGGCCCCATTGCGACATGAGTCCAGTGTGTTTGCCACCACACCGTGCCGTGGCTTATCTCTTTCTCGTTAGACGTTAGCTGTGCGATAAACCTCCTCGGCACCTATGACTTCAGACGCGAGGACCGATCGGCAGTTGATGGGCGGCAGGACTTTGGCGCTCCTTTTCCTATTGGCGCTCTCGGTCTTCATTAACTATGTCGACCGCGGTAATCTGTCGGTGGCCGCGCCGTTGTTGAAAGGCGAGCTTCATCTTTCCGCCTATCATCTCGGCCTACTTTTAGGCGCGTTCTTTTGGACTTACGTCAGCTTCATGATCGTAAGCGGCTGGCTGATAGACCGCTTTGATGTGAATTGGGTGCTCGCTGGCGGATTTGCGATCTGGTCTTTGGCCACGGGATTGACCGGTCTAGTTCATGGCTTTGTGACACTAATGGCCTGTCGGCTCTTACTCGGCGCGGGCGAATCAGTGGCTTTCCCGGCCTACGGAAAAATCCTCGCTCGTTCCATCGCCCAAGGACATCGCGGAGTGGCCAATGCAGCCATCGTCAGCGGGATGACTCTTGGTCCGGCGCTCGGCACATTCTTCTGTGGCGACCTGATGGCGGCCTACGGCTGGCGGCCGGTTTTCATTGTGCTGGGTTTCGCCGGCCTGTTGTGGCTAGTGCCGTGGATTTACTGGATGCCGAAAGCGGCGCCTAACTCGGAGCGATTTGTTTGTCCGGCAGGAATCGGGGAGATTGTTCGCCGGCGGGCGTTTTGGGGTGCGGCGCTCGGGCACCTTTGCACGAACTACTCGCTCTACCTCATGATCGTTTGGATGCCCTATTTTCTAGTCAGCGAGCGGCATCTCTCGATGCAGGAGATGGCCCGGGAAGGAGCTTTGTTCTACCTCATGTATGCGATCGCTTCACCGATTCTGGGGTGGATGGCTGATGCTTGGATTCGTGCCGGCGCCAGCCCGAATTTCGTGCGCAAGCTCTGGATGGGCGTTGGCCATCTGACGATCGCGGTCGCTCTCCTTGGTTGCGTGGTGGCGAGCGCACGCACTTCGTTCGTCTGCCTTTTGGTGATGGGTTTCGGCTGCGGTTTCACCGGACCTACAATCTACGTCTTTGCACAGACCCTTGCCGGCCCGGCGGTGGCCGGGAGATGGACTGGGCTGCAGAACGCGATTGGTAATCTGGCGGGCGTCGTCGTGGCACCCTTGACTGGCCTCGTGGTCGATCGGACGGGACAATTCTGGTGGGCCTTTGTTGTCGCGGCCACCGTGACACTCTTGGGCGGCGCCTCGTGGGTATTTCTTACCGGACCGCTCATTCGGGTAAATTGGCCAAAAGAAGTCGGGCTGCCTAACCAAACGCTGGAGCCAACCGCTGGCCGGTGCGAAGTCCACGTTTGATTTTATGAAACAGTTTTCGATGTTTGCCAAGCTCGCCGCCTCCGGCGATGGCTCAGCTCCGGATCGTTAGATCTGATCAGATGACTGTTACACTCCGCGAAGTGACCCAGGAAGATCTTCCGATCTTTTTTGAACATCAGCTGGATACTGAGGCGACGCGGATGGCGGCGTTCCCCAGCCGCGACCACGAAGCCTTTATGGTGCACTGGGCCAGAATCATGAATAAAGAGACTAACGAGACCGGAATCTTAAACACCATCCTCGCGGACGACACCGTGGCTGGCAACGTCGTCTATTGGGAAGCGGCGGGGGAGCCGAACATCGCCTACTGGCTCGGAAAGGCACATTGGGGGAAGGGGATTGCGAGTGCGGCCCTGGCCCAATTCTTGACCAAGATAGAGGCGCGGCCGGTTTATGCGCATGTGGCAAAGCACAATTTCGCTTCGATCCGTGTCTTACAAAAATGCGGATTCCGACTAGCACGAGAGGCGATGTGCGATGGCGACGATGTCGAAGAACTTGTGATGGAGTTGTGCTCAGATCGTGGCGCCACGGCCGCCAATCAACCCACAACGATTTAACCCCTATGAAGGGTGTCAACGGTAAGTTTTAAGATGGTGGTTACATAGGCTTGTTAGGTTTGAGGTCGGTTCCTCCGCTTCGCTGGGCACCCGAATCACTGCCAGCTCCCGCGTGTTACCCTCCACGTAACGCGACAGTCGCTGACACAGCGTAGTGGCATCGCGCGGATCAGTCTTTACTCGCGTGCAGCCTTCATCGAGTTTGCGCG
>DASXHS010000175.1:0-3598 GCA_036488345.1 Candidatus Udaeobacter sp. | reverse complement strand
TTCATCGTGATAATTCCTTTGCCGCCGCGCGATTGACGCCGGTATTCGTCGAACGATGTGCGCTTGCCAATTCCGTTCTCTCCGGCCACGAGGAGCATGGTGTCCGGATCAACAATGGCGATGGCGACGACGTGATCGCTTTTCTCCGGGCGAATCCCCCAAACACCAACGGTGTTGCGGCCCTGATCGCGCAATTGTTCTTCATGAAAACGCAAGCTCATTCCCTTTCTGGTAATGAACACCACCTCGTTGTTGCCATTCGTTAGTTTCGCGTCGATCAAGCGATCGCCGTCTTCGATTTGAATGGCGATGATGCCGCCGCGGCGGACGTTCGCGTAATCGGATAGGTTCGATTTTTTGACGATGCCGGATTGTGTCGCGAAGACGATATGCAGATTTTCGTCCCATGTTTGATCGACAGCATTCGGTCCTGTGCCTGATTTTTTGGATTGGACGCGAATCGTGGCTGCGATCTTTTCGTCGGGCTTGAGCTCAAGGATGTTCGCGATGGAACGCCCCTTTGCTGCGCGTCCCATCTCGGGAATTTCGTAAACTTTTTCCACGTAAGCGCGTCCTCTGGCAGTGAAAAACATCAGGTAATCGTGCGTAGTGGCGGCAAAAAGATGCTCTACGAAATCGCCTTCTTCCGCTTCGGTAGCTCCTTCGCGTGTTTGCATGCCCATCACGCCTTTTCCACCGCGCCGCTGCGCGCGAAATGCGCTTACGGCCGTGCGCTTGATAAAGCCGGCGTGCGTGATGCTGATGATGCAACCCTCGTTGACGATAAGGTCTTCGATGTTGATCTCGGCTTGGTCGGGAGCAATTGCCGTTAGGCGAGGGGAGCCGTACTTGTCGCGGATTTCGCGTAGTTCTTTTTTGATGATGGTGAAGACGCGCTGCTCTTTGGCGAGAATGTCGCGCAAATCATTGATGGTCTCGACGAGGCCTTTGTATTCGTTGACGATTTTGTCGCGCTCGAGTCCGGTGAGCTGATACAGACGGAGGTTCAGGATTTCGTCTGCCTGTTGTTCGCTAAACGCGTAGCGGCCTTCGGTAAGGCGCGCCGGATTGCGAATGAGAATGCCGAGTTGTTCGACCTGGCGTTTTGTAAATTCGAATGCGAGCAGTTTTACTCGCGCTTCGTCGCGATTAGCTGATCCGCGAACAATGCGCAGGAATTCATCGAGATTGGCGAGCGCAATGAGATAACCTTCCAGCGTTTCGGCGCGCTCTTCGGCTTTGCGCAGTTCGTATCGCGTGCGACGCAGGACGACTTCCCGGCGATGATCGATGTAAACTGCATTAGCCTCCTTGAGCGGCAGTAACTTTGGCCGGCCGCGATCGATCGCCAGCATCGTCGTGGCAAATGAACTCTCCAGCGCTGTGTGCTTGTAGAGATTCGCAATGATAACTTTCGGATTGGCGTCGCGTTTGAGCTCGATAACGACCCGCGTGTTCTCGTCTGACTGATCGCCGACGTAGCTGATGTCGGTCAGGGTTTTTTCGTTAACTAACTGTGCGATCCGCTCGACCAGCGTGGCGCGGTTCACGCCATAAGGAATTTCCGTGATGACGATTTGTTCGCGGCCGCCCTTGAGTTCTTCTACGCCCGCTTTGCCGCGCACTTTGACGCTGCCCCGGCCTGTCTCAAGATACTGGCGGATCCCGCTTGCGCCGCAGATCATGCAGCCGGTAGGAAAATCCGGGCCCTTCACGTGCTGCATCAGCTCGTCCAGGGTGATATCGGGATTGTCGATTTGCGCGCAGATTCCGTCGATGACTTCGCACAGATTGTGCGGCGGAATGTTAGTGGCCATGCCGACGGCGATGCCGGTTCCGCCATTGACGAGCAGGTTCGGAAATGCCGCGGGAAAGACCGTCGGTTCAGTGCGTGTTTCGTCGTAATTCGGCACGAAATCGACCGTGTCCTTATCCATGTCGGTCATCAGCGCCGCGCCGAGATGAGTCATGCGCGCTTCGGTGTAGCGCATCGCCGCTGGCGGATCGCCTTCGACGGACCCGAAATTCCCCTGGCCGTCGACCAGCCGCTCGCGCATCGCCCACGGCTGCGCCATGTGGACAAGCGTAGGGTAAATCACCGCTTCGCCATGCGGATGGTAGTTACCGCTGGTGTCGCCGCAGATCTTTGCGCATTTACGATGTTGCCGCCCTGGGAAAAGCGACAAGTCGTGCATCGCGTAGAGAATTCTCCGCTGCGACGGTTTGAGTCCGTCGCGCGCATCAGGCAGCGCGCGAGAAATGATTACTGACATCGAGTAATCGAGAAATGATCGCGATACTTCCTCGGCTACGTTGATGGGCTCTACTTTTTCGTTTGGATTCAACATGACTTGGGTTAGCCAGGAGCTGGCGAGTATTCCGAAGGACGCTCAGCTATGAAACGCTCCTCCCAAATACGCGAAATCTCATCGGCTTGCCGCGTCGTTGCGGGTGGACCGATGCACGCACCAGCTGGAAGTTTGATGCTCAGAAAGTTCAGCACTGCGCGAATCGTCCTCTCATAATCCTGGCAGAGCTTTTCATACTCCACTATAAACGGTTTGATTCCGATCCGTCGGAAGAAATCGTCCGAGATTTTCTCCTGCCGTTCAGCTTCGTGCAGTGATTGCTCGATTAGATCCGGATCGAACTCCGGTTCTCGAAGGGTGCTTTTACCCTCCTGCACTTTCCAAAGTCCTGTCTGAAGTGCGCGGGCCGTGGACAGCGCCTGGCGCAATTTGTGACGTCGCACGATGCGCAGGAAACAAAGACGGGGGAAAGCGCCGCACAACAACTCCCGATCGCCTGTTGTAGAATTTCCAAAACTGTGTGCTTCTCGCAGCCGCGCGAGGAAATCGTCCAGATACCAGCTCATCAGTTTGAAACCGAAGACTTCGTTGTGGGTCACTTTTGTGTTCACGATAGCGCGGACATACGCGGTGTAATCGGCAACACGATCAATCCCCAGCTCGGTGGCATAGCGGGATTCGGCCTTCGGCAGAAAAAATTGTTTAGGCACGCCTGCCCGGCGGGTGTCGCGCAAACCGTCCGTTAGCAAATTGCTCCCCGAACGAGGAATCGTGCAGACCACATAACAGCGCCGCGGATGACGCAGCTTATGAAATAAGCCTCCCATGATTTCAATGACGAAGCACGAACGACGAATGACAAATGAATAACGAGCCATCATCCAGTATTGCTAATCGGTCATCCTGAGTGGAGTGCAGCGGAGTCGAAGAATCCCACGGCACTAACTTGAGGTTCTGCCACGGGATCCCTCGACTTCGCTCGGGATGACACTGTCGGCGTTGGCTATACATCGAGATTCCGTACGTTTAGCGCGTTGTCTTCGATGAATTGCCGGCGAGGCTCGACGACATCGCCCATCAGGATCGTGAACATCTTGTCGGCGTCGACAGCGTTGTCATCGTTCAGGTCAACCTTCAGCAGTTTGCGTTTCTCGGGATTCATTGTGGTCTCAAACAATTCCTTGGCATTCATTTCTCCGAGACCCTTGAAACGTTTGATCTGCACTCCGCGACGGCCAATCTCCAAAATCTTTTGCAGGATTTCCGGAATGGAAAACAGCGGGTGGGAA
>DASXHS010000129.1:0-8233 GCA_036488345.1 Candidatus Udaeobacter sp. | reverse complement strand
CTCGTAAAATAGGCGAAGGCAGTGCGAAATAAGGAGCAAAAAGCAGATCTGACTGTTCAGGCGATTGCGGGCACGCACGTCGTGCTTCTCGGCATCGATCTACCGCAGACAAAGTGCCCGGGCTTGCTCGGATTTGCCTTGCGACGAGAGGATCATACCGAAGGGGAAAAATACTGGCTGTCAGGATACAAGACCTTCGCCAGCATCGAGCCATCGCCGCCGCCAGGTATTCTTTACTCGACGCGGCAACATCCTATTCAAGGGTTCACCTGGTCGGATTTTTCTGCGAAACCTGAGCACAATTACACATACGAAGTGTTTGCTCTGAGGGGTACCCCCGCGAGTCCGACCCAGTCAGAAAAAGTAGCAGTCGATATTACCACCGAGAGCGAACACGGCAGAACGCATCATGTGCATTTCAACCGCGGCGCTGCTGCGTCTCAGGAGTACACCCGGCTATTTGGCGACAAACGACCCGAAGAAGTAGGACCGGCGGCGTTCACGTGGCTTTCGCGCGGTGCAGCCGAATCCATCGCGGATTTCATCGGGCGTGCCGTTGGGCCGGGTTGGGGATTGCGTGTGGGTGCTTATGAATTCACGGATGACAAGGTGCTCCCAGCGCTTGGCACTGCTCGGGACAGTGGCGCTGATGTGCAGATTCTCTACCACGCAAAAAATGACGAACAAAGGGTCGCTAATGAGGCAGCGATCCAGAAATTCGGCCTCGGGAATATTTGTTATCCACGCAATGCGCAGAGCCTGACACTGTCACATAACAAAACGATTGTTTTAACCAAGGCCGGCGCTGCGCAGGCCGTGCTCACGGGTTCGACGAATTTCAGCATCGGCGGAATCTATGGACACAGTAACGTCGTCCATATCTGTGAGAGGGACGATGTCGCGGCGAAATATTTATGGCTATGGAATGAACTGAAAAAGAACACGCCGAAATCCGCAGACGCTGGTGTCTTGGCAGGCAAAACGCCGCTTCCGGACGATGCACTCGCAGAACAAATCACTTCCATTTTTAGTCCGCGCGACAACTTGAAAGCGCTGGACTGGTATGCCGAGCAGGCCACGGCGGCTCACGATGCGCTATTCATGACGTTTGCGTTCGGAATGAACAAGCGCTTCCAGAATGCTTACAGCAGTGGGACCGCCAGACTGCGCTACGCGTTGATGGAAGCGATGAGCGGACCGACAAGAACCAAGGAGCAGAAGGCGGCCAACGAAGCCGCAATCGTCGACCTAAGGAGAATGAAAGCCAATAAGTTCGCGATTGGATCGCGATTGGGTAAAGGCGCGTTTAACCACTGGCTGGTCGAGCAGCTTTCAGGATTGAACGTTAACGTCCGGTATCTGCATACGAAATACATGCTGGTCGATCCTTTGGGCGCTAACCCCCTCGTAGTTTCCGGTTCTGCGAACTTCAGTGAGGCTTCTACCACGAACAACGACGAGAACATGCTTATTATTCGAGGCAATCCGCGTGTTGCCGATATTTATCTTGGCGAATTCATGCGGCTTTACAGGCACTTCGCATTTCGCGACTGGCTGACTCAACACCCGGAAGCCGACGAAGTAGAAGTCGGGCACCTGGATGAGAGCGACCAATGGTGGAAACGCTACTTCGGCGATAGCTTCGAATCGCGGCAACGCAGTTACTTTGCGACGTAAATCTCGCGAAGTTCCGCCTCAATTATCCAGGCAGGTACACCGCATAACCGCGTGGCGGCGCCCAAAGATCTACCCAACCAGACTCGTTAGTCCGTTTTGCCTCAGGCATGCTAACATCATCGCGGCAGCACCACGCTGCTGGAACCAACGGTGTGTTATTCCATCGCGTCTGAACCCACGTGCCATTCCATGTATTGCGGTTATTCAGAACAAACACCAGTCCGTTTTGATCAGCAGCGCCCGAGCGCTGCATGATATAGAGATCGTCATTCACAAACAGGATTTGCGTTGAGCCGGCGGCGTTTTCTTCGTGAACCTTCACAAGCGCAGCGATGCCGCTCTGATTATCCGGCTGTGCCAGGTTCCAGTTAAAGTAATCCTGCCAGAAGACGCACGGATAACCTTCATGAGTCAGGATAAAGGCGTACGCCAGCAACTTGTCGTTGATGATTGGAGTGTCACGCACAACGTCGTGGTTCTCGACGAAAGTAACAGCCTGTTCGGGGCGACCCCACATTAAAACTCCGCCTTCGACGAGGGTTTGCAGACTGAATCCATAGGTGTCGCATAAATCGCGTAACCGCCAGCGCAGCGGAAAATCAAATGCGCCTACTGGATTGTCGGACCAGGCATTAGTTTCATCGAGCCAGTCGTCGATAGTACGTTCGCTATCCCAGCATTCACCCACCGCATACGGCTTGAAACTGGTGCCACCGCGTAGTGCGCGGAGTTCCTGAATCGAGCGGACCATCCAGCCGCCGTACCCTTTAACCATGTCATAACGGAACCCATCGAAGCCGATTTCTTCCAGTAACCAGCGCGCATAATCGATGAGCTCCGTATAAACGAACGGCGTGCGATGACAGAGATCCGGCATGTCGCCGAACGTGGCGCCGTCCCACGTCTCGTATTGACTGGGATGAAAACATTCCCAATCACGCGGAAACTTGCCGCTCTTCGGCGTGAATTTTGTCCAGCGCGACTGTCCGTCGATCGGATTTGGTTCCTGCGTGTCAGCGCCGCTGTTATGATTGAACACGAGATCGGCGTACACTTGCAGTTGCTGCGCGTGCGCGGACTGGATGAGATCGACCAGGTCGGCCTTGGAACCGAACCACGTCGGCACGCCGCCTTTCTGATCAAACTCGCCGAGATCGTAATAATCGTAAGGGTCGTAGCCCATCGATTTCCAGCTGGCGGCCTTGTTTGCGGGCGGAAGCCACAAGGCTGTGAAACCGGCTTGCGCGATCGCCGGCAATTTGGATTTGATGAAGCTCCACCATTGGTGTTCGCGATTTTCCGCCTGGGGACAATCCCAATAAAACGCTTGCAACATTACACCCATAATTCAGCCTCCTCGTCGGCGCATGAGAGCATGTCCACGCTACGTGCCAAAGTGGGACTAACAAGAAGCAATCAAGTCACGGAAATGTTACGGAAGAGTGTAGCGCCCTATGTCGTTACAGCGTTTTTGATAATTTGCCTCGCTGGTTGCGACAAGAAGAGTGGCGAAGCAGTAGTGCTGGCGAAAGAGCATATCGATGCTGCGCTGCCAACTAAAGAAACGCCGACCACTGAATCAACGCCTGGTCAGAATGAGCAGCTTCGTCCCATGGCGGATGATGAGATTGCCGTTGATGGATACGTGATGAAGCCAGATGCGCGCGGCGCCAGTCGCGATCCGCGCGCGTTGACGCACGAACAATGGATTGTGAAAGTGCGGATGCTCGACAACAGCCGCACATTCCAAGTCCCGGCCGATCAAGCGAAATGGGAGAAATTACGCGAGAACGATCGGGTCAAAGTCAGGTACCGCACAGGCAAGTACACCGGAACCGTTTGGGCTACTGAAATTGAGTAGGAATTAAGTCACGCAGAATCGCGGCTCACCGGCCGCCCATTACCGCGGTTCGAACGAGAATTCACCACTGACGCACGGCGGCCACTCGCGCGAGCTCGGCGCGGCTGCGCACATTAAGTCTTTTCATCGCGGCGGTCCTGAGTCTTTCCACTACCGCCAGGGAGACCTTTAACTCGGCCGCAATTTCGTCATTGGTCTGACCATTGGCGACACGTTTCAATACGGCCAATTCATCTGCGCTTAGATCGTCGGCCACTGTTTGGGTTTGGGCCGATGCAGAGGGCCGACGCGGAATACTTTCATCAAAATAAGTTTTGCCTGCGGCAACCGCCCGGATGGCCTCGGCTACGTGCGTGGCCGCGCCAGTTTTTAATACGTAGCCTTTGGCGCCCGCTGCGATCATGTCTTCCAGATACGCGGACGATTCATACAACGTCAGACCGATGACTTTCACTGCACGATCAAGTTGTTTGAGTTCGCGGGTAACCTCGATTCCATTTTTTCCCGGCATCGAGCCGTCCATCAAGACTACGTCTGGCGTTGTGCGTGCGAATACATCGAGCGCACTGTGGCCATCGGCTTCAGCAACGACCGACAGATCTGGCTGCAAATTGATGAACCTTCGCAAGGCCTCACGCATACCTGCGTGATCGTCGACGAGCAGCACGCGAATTTTCGCTTCACTTTGCTTACTTTTCTTTCTCATGTGCTTTGGGAATTGGAATGCGGACAAACAATGTAGCACCACTCTCGGGAGCAGATTCGATCTTGAAGTCACCGCCGACGAGACCGAGACGTTCCCGAATTCCGAGCAAGCCCAGGCGGCCGCTACCATTTCCCGATTGCGAGGTCACGCGAGCATCAAATCCCCGCCCGTCATCTTCAATAATTGCCTGAACTTGTTCTTCAGTGCGGCGGAGGACAAGAGCCACGCGTGTTGCACCAGAATGCTTTGCAACGTTGTTAAGCGCTTCCTGGATGATCCGGTAAAGAATCGTTTCAATCTCGGAAGAAATGCCGGCAGCTTTGTATTGTCCCGCCTCGAAATCCACGTCGATGCGGTAGCGGGTGGACCAGGTTTCGATCAACGCACGAATCGCTTTCACAAGTCCGAGATCATCAAGGGCAGCAGGCCGCAGTTCCACTGCCACGCGGTGAAGATCGCGCGCGGTTTGTGTGGCTAACTCCTGAAGGTGTTGCACCCGACTGCCGAGACTTGAGCGTGACTGGCCATCGAGCAGGGATTTGAGGCCGACATTAAGCGCAGTCAGATTCTGTCCCATCTGATCGTGCAACTCGCGAGCGATGCGTCGTCGCTCTTCTTCCTGCGCGTGAAGTAACTTGCGCCGCAACGCTTCGCGTTCGTCCATCTCATGGCGAAGCCGTTCGTTAGACTTGGCCAGTTTCGCAGTGCGTAAATTAACAAGAGTTTGAAGCTGCTTGGCCCGATCAGCCAATTGCTGGTGCGCCTGTCGCAGCGCTTCCTCGGCTTGTTTTTTGGCAGTGACGTCACGAAATACCACGACCACGCCGGTAATGTTCCCGCCTTCGCGCAGAGGCGCGGAACTATAAACGACGTCGAAGAATGTGCCGTCCTTTCGAATAAAAACGTCCTCGTATGCGCTTAAAGTTTTGCCAAGACGCACCACCTCCAGACCGGCGCATTCCTCGGCCGGGAATGGCGAGCCATCCGGATGCTTGTAATGGACCGCCTCGTGCATCCCGCGTCCACGCAATTCGTCGAAGGTCCAGCCGAAAAGTTGTTCTGCAGCCGGATTCATGAACGTCAGCGACCCCTGGCTGTCCACGGTATACAATCCTTCGCCCATGTTTTCCATCACCGCGTCATCGAATTGCTTCGCACGGTGCAAACTTTCCCGGGCTTGCTCTAATTCACATTGCTTGCGGTGTTGCTCTTCGAGAAAATCTCGCACCTGATATTGGCGCCGGCGCGAATTTAGGGCCACCTCGATGGAGCGTATCAATGTCGTAGTGCCTATAGGCCGCTCCAGTAACGTCACACTGCCAGCTGCGTCTGCGACCAATTCCAATAGTCTGGCTAGTCGAGATTCACCACCAGCCGTCAGAATAATAAGTGGCAACTCAGACCAGGACGGTTGCGCGGCTAGCGCTTCGAATAGATGCGATAAGCTGCCTAATTCGAGAGCTTCCTCCGTAAGGATGAGCGCACCAGCACCGGACTGAATATGCTCCGCGCATTCTGCCAGCGAACCGCAAATTTGTGCTTCTAATCCGTGGCCGACCAGCAAGTCGGCCATGCCCTGAGCGTCGCGCCCGACTGGCGCCATGATAAGGACGCGGTCTTTCGAATTATTTTTTTCCATCGGAAGGCGGCATGATTTCCCCTGCACCGCCTCGAAATATAGGCATTCCCGACAAAACGCCGTGAAAGTCCTTCAAGGGCTGACCTACGCGAATGCCCCGGCCAGACTCCAGTTTGAATTCACGAATGGTCTTTTCGTGGTGGCCGCTTCGTTTTTTAATCACCGCTATCGATTGTCTGACCTCGCCTGCCGCTTCGAAGTATCGCAGGTTCAGCACAGTGTCCGATAGGTAGCTAAGGTCTACGGGGGACTCTGCGGAGGCGACCAGCCCGTGCTGCGCCAAAATGAGGATGGTCAAAACGCCTTGATAATTCAGATAAGTGACAAGCTCGTGAAGTTGATTGGCAAGGTACTTCTCGCCGGGCATCGCGTTGAGATATCCATTGAGGGTGTCGATCACCACTAGTTTGCAACCTCCGGTCACCTGGTCCCGAATACGAGCGGCGAATTCACCTGGCGAGATCTCTGCGGGATCCACTTGTTGCGCGACGATCATTCCGCTTTTCACGTGCTTTTCCAAATCAAGGCCCAAAGCCTTTGCGCGAGCGAGCATGATCGAACGCGTTTCGTCAAAGCAGAAGAGTATTCCCCGATCACCCTTTGACGCCATTTGACTGGCATACTGCAAAGCGAGCGTGGATTTCCCCGTGCCCGCCGTGCCGAGAATTAGCGTTGTTGTGCCACGATCCAAACCGCCGCCAAATAAATCGTCCAGCTCCTTGATACCACTGGCGACCGGCTCACGCTGCATTTTCGTGTAGTGCTCCGCTGCTACCAGACGCGGAAACACGCGCAAGCCACCGGTTTCGATTGTGTAATCGTGATAGCCTTCGCGAAATTTAACTCCTCGCAGTTTGAGCACGCGCAGCCGCCGTCGCGATTTGCCGTAGTCCGGAGAAAGCTGCTCCATCTCAATAACTCCATGGCTCAGGCTCAGCACATGCGGATCAGTTCCGATAATGCCCCCGGTCATTTTGTCGTCCAGCAACAACACCGTGCTCCGGGTCTCCGCGAAATGTCGTTTTAGATTCAGCAATTCGCGCCGGTAGCGTAACGGCGTTTCCGCCAACAACCGAAATTCGGAGAGCGAATCGAACACGATCCGTGCCGGACGCCTTTTGCTTACTTCGTCGATCAATAGTTTACTGACTCTATTCAGTTCCATCTCGGAAGGACGAAAGACCGTCGTCTGCTCTTCCGGACGCAGGAGTTGTTCGATCGAGGACAGTTCGAGTAATGGAAGACCTTCCAGTGACCAGCCATGTGAGCGCGTCACTTTCAACAATTCTTCGCGCGTCTCCGAAAGCGTTACATAAAAAACCGATTCTCCACGGCGCACACCTTCGAGCAAGAATTGCAACGCCAGGGTCGTTTTGCCCGAACCGGGATCGCCCTGAATCAGATAAAAACAATCGCGCGGCAAACCGCCGGACAGAATGTCGTCCAACCCTTCGACTCCGCTCGAGCAACGTTGATCCTTCAAAACAGCGGAGCCGTTTGCCTTAGATTTACCCTTTTTCATTGTTCAGCCCAAGCGGAAAGGTTTGCTGGTATTAGATGCGCGCGACTCGCAACTATCAACACAAACTCTGTCGAGCACCTTAGGCAGAGTCTGATCGCGGTCTAGGCGAAAGCCGTATGCATCCGCTAGCGTCTGACCGCTGATTCGCTGGTGAAGCAGGATTTACCAGCCGTTAACGTTTCACGTCTGTGTACACTTCCGAGTGGAGCGATGCTTGGGCATCGCTCGTCGAGATGGGCTGATAGAATCGCAGGGCCTCGATGTCGCTGCCGAGTTCTCGCAACGGATAAAGCCCTTTCGCAGAGCCAGCACCCGGATCGCGCACGAGATAATCAAAACCATCTTTGCCTGCGATGACCACAAAATGCGTAATGCCACTACCTAACCGCACACGCACGATCACGGGATTTCCGTGCGCTATGTTCCAATCGATCAATTGATACGAAGGCAGGTCCTCGTAGACGTGCCGCACGCGATCCGGTGCGAACCACGCTGCGCGATCCCAGTAAAGCCAGCCTTGCTCCGTGTATCCGTCTGTTGCAGTTAGAAACCAGTTCAACTGCTGCGGATCAACGTCGATCCCGTAAAACTTGAACACCATCGCCGCTGACGCCACGGCGCAACCTTCTCCGCCGATCGTTCCATTTTCTAAAACGCCGCCTAACGGATCGTCGCGCCATTTGTCGTCTCCCTGTCGGAACGACGGCACCGGCAACTCAACGCGAGTTAGAAACGGACGGCCGCCGCGCGGCGAGAGTTTTCGTTTCCAAGTCCAATCAACATAGACCGCGGCGCCCGCGCCGACCAAAACAAGAACGAGAACTATAA